>DASQFN010000114.1 GCA_035633115.1 Gemmatimonadaceae bacterium
GTGAAGCCAAAGTGCGACAGGTTGACGGCACCGTTCCCGTCGAGATCCTGTCCGAAGGTCGTGGTACCGCCCCCCGTGGCCTGCACACTGCGTGGCGCGGCCGTTTTTTGGGCCATCGAGGCCCCCGGCCCCGGGGCAGCAACATCTGCTGGGCCACTCACATCGTTCATCCGCTCACACCCAGCCATGACCAAAAGCAGCCCGAGTCCAGCCAATCGTGTGATCCGAATCCGGACGGCCGTGGCTGGTCGCCGCGTATGGTCGAACATGATTCGCTTCCTCCGTTCATCGATGGACGACGCCGTGCTCCCGCGCCGCTGGACGCTCGCGCGGGGCGTCCGGGGTGGACTTGGCCGCACCAAAGACGCGAATCGCCAAGCGCACCTTTCGGTAGCTCGGCGATCGTGCGGCCTTCGTGGCGTCAGCCTGCGGCGTCGGAGGAAGCGAGGACCCGTGGCTTTGCGACCCCGGCTTTGGCCGGGTGTGCTTTTATCGATGGGTGGTAGCGCCTGAGATACAGCGCGGTACGGGGGCTGTCAACAATTGCGGCGGCCCGCGGCAATGCTTGCGCGGAGCGACCCGAGAGAGCGGTTAGCGACCGTTCCGTTCCGCAACGAGTTACGAAACAGCGTAAGGTAATTCAGCACCAAAGAGAACGGCGGAGTTATGCGGAGTTCAGGTACTAACCAGGTACCATCCAGCTTGGCGAACGTCCGCGACTTCCCGAGTGATCTGGAGGGCATCACCAATCGGCAGCGGCCGCTCTCGACGGAGCCGGTCGCGCAGCGACTCGCCGAGTTACAACCAATGGCCAGGGAGGGAATTGAACCCCCGACACGCGGATTTTCAGTCCGCTGCTCTACCAACTGAGCTACCTGGCCTGTACAACCCGCTACAAAAACCGGCTTCGCAATGTAGTAATGGCTGCGTGACGCTGGAACCCCTCACACGGCGTTCTCCACCGTCGTTACCGCTGCCTGCCAAATAAAGGCGGTATGACTCCTGCGATGCAGGGTTTCCATGAGCAAACTGCTTCGCGGCCTCGCTGCCGGTTATGGCGCAAAGAAGATGGGCGGTGGCTGCTTCAGCACCATTATCATCTTCATCATCCTCTGGTGGCTCCTCGGCAACTTCGGAATTTTCCAGTAGCCGATCGCCCTGGTTACCTCGAGCCGTGCGTGGCCGTGATCACCGACTTGATCCCGCCGCGCACGTTGAAGTCGCCAACCACCTTCATCCACTTCGGCTTCGACGCCGCCACGAGATCGTCGAGTATCCGGTTCACCGCCCGCTCGTAGAAGATTCCCTCGTTCCTGAAGCTCCACAGATAGAACTTGAGACTCTTGAGCTCCACGCAAAGGTCTCCCGGCACGTAAGTGACTCGGATCGTCCCGAAGTCCGGAGCGCCACCCTTGAGTAGATCGAGATCGGACGCGTCACTCTCCACCCCACCTACCGGACAGAGCGATGTGAACTCGTCGCAGTCCATGTGGATCTCGTAATCCCGCTTCGCGTAAGGATTCGCGAAGGTCTCTAGCAGCTCCGGCTTCGGCATTCCGTAGAATGCACGAATCAGGGAGCGGGATCAATCAGCGCGTCACGATCCGCGCAGCTTCCTCGACATGTCTTCCAGAATTCGGACTTCTTCGCTCGTCAGACTCTCGATCCCGTGCTTCGAGATCTTGTCGAGAACGACGTCCAGGCGCTCGGCCGATTGACGATTCGAATCCTCGGTGAGTGGCACCAGCGCCGATCGAGCTGGCCGGGCGACGACGGCATTGCTCTTTGCCACTACCTCGTCGACTTCACCCCTGTCGGAGCGCTGGCGATTTCTGGGTCGTACCTTGGGTACAGCTCGGAATGCGTCTTCCGGCTCATCCGGAACCGGCGATACCCACCGGCGGAAATTGTCGAGCCCGCCAAACGAAGACATCCGGAGATAGAGCCACCCGAACGCCAGGCCGCCGAGGTGCGAGAACCACGCTATCCCGGACCCTCCCGGAGTCGACGCTACACCCATCGCCAGGTTGATCAGGACCATCCAGACGACGAGCCAGCGCGTCTTCATCGGAATTACACCGAATAGATAGACCTCTTCGTCCGGCCATCTGAGAGCATACGCGAGCATGACGCCGCTCACTGCCGCGGATGCGCCAATCAGACTGGCCCTACCCTGCAGGAGCAGGTGCGCTACCGCGCCGCCGAGTCCGCACCACAGGTAGAAATAAGTGAACCCACGCGTGTTCCAGCTCTGCTCTACACGCGGTCCGAACATCCACAGCGCAAACATGTTGAACGCGAGGTGCCACAGCCCTGCGTGGACGAACATGTAGGTGACCGGCGTCCACCACACCGAGGTGAGACTGTCGGCCGAAAGACCAAGCGCGCGAAAGACAGCGTCGGACCGGAATAGAGTCAGCTGCAGGAAATACACACCGATATTCGCCGCGAGCAGCCATTGAACCGCTGGCGTCATTCTTGGCTGCTGCTGTTGCGAATCGTAAAGCGCGTCTGACATGCGAAAATCCCGGACCTGACTGAAAGAAAGCTCTGATTTCTATAACACGGACCGTGCCTGACTGTTCCTCACTTTCGCGCGAGGTTGACAATCTCCTCGCAAAGCTCGGCGAACGACATGCCGCTCGCCGCTGCACCCTGCGGAATCAGACTGAGCTCGGTCATCCCAGGCAACGTGTTCGCCTCGAGGCAGTAAAAATCACCGCCTCCGCTCATACTGCCATCATCGGAAGAAGCGAGCCGAAAATCAATCCGCGCACAGCCCCCTAGTTTGAGCGCCCGGAACGCCGCGAGCGCCTGTTGCTGGATTTTGGCGGTCTGCTCCGGTGACAGCTGTGCCGGAAATTCCTCTTCGGCCATTCCCGGAGTGTATTTGCATTCGTAGTCGTAGATCTCGTGCTTCGGCTTGATCTCGCCCACAGGGAAAACACGGTCTCCGAGGACCCCTACCGTCAGCTCTCTGCCGGGAATGAATTGCTCGATCATCACCTCGTCATCGAACCGCCACGCCTCCGTCACCGCAGCGTCGAATTGACCTCGCTCCTTCACCACCGTGAGCCCCACCGTCGACCCCTGCTTTGACGGTTTTACCACGACCGGGAAACCGAGCTCACACTCCACATCCTCGATCGAAGCCGGCGCCATCAGCCAATCCGGAGTCAGCACGCCCTCGGTCCGGAAAAGCTTCTTCGAGAGATCCTTGTCCATCGCCAGCGCACTCGCGAGGTGCCCACTCCCTGTATACCTGATATGTGCCATGTCGAGCAGCGCTTGCAGCGTACCGTCCTCACCCTGGCCCCCGTGCAGCGCGAGAAACACAACGTCTGCGCTCATCAGTTCCGGGTGACGCTCGAGCGCCGGCAGGAAGGATCCGCCAGTCGCTTCGGCAAGTGATTCCAGCGATGGCGGCTCTCTTCCCACGCTGCCTTCACTTAGCCCGCGCTCCGCATCGGCGCTGATCATGCCCTTGGATGGATCGAAGGCTGTTACATCGTGACCTCGGGAGCGCAGCGCCGCTGCAATCCTGAGCCCGCTGGCCAGCGACACGTTTCTCTCGGCTGAGGCGCCGCCCATAAGAACAGTGATCTTCATCGGGGGACAGAGCCTACCGTGACATCATGAAGCGGAGCATGTCGGAGCGGGTCACAATTCCCTGCACCGTTCCATTTTCACGAACTAGAACCGCCGGATTCGACTTGGACAGCAGCTTGACCACACTGTCCACCGGCTGGTCGCTCGCAATCACGGGAAACGGCGATTCCATTACCTCGCTCACGGTGGCGTCGAGGAGCTTTGGATTCTCCAGGCTTTTCTGCGACAGCGACCAGTCGCTCACCGATCCCACGCAATTCGGTCCGTCCATCACTGGGAGTTGCGACACATCATGGAGCGCCATCAAGCCAAGAGCCTGTCGCACGCTCGCTCCCGGCGCAACACTGACCACAGCGGGCGCATCCCGGTCGCTCTCCTTGCCGCCAAGCACGTGGCTCAGCATGACGCGCGGCGAATCCAGCATCTGGTTCTCCCGCATCCATTCGTCGTTGTAGACCTTGGACAGATACCGCTCACCCGTGTCACAGAGCACGGTGACGACGAATGCGTCCGGATCATCTATCTGCCGGGCGACGTTGAGCGCCACGTGTGTTATCAACCCCGACGACCCTCCCACAAAAAGCCCCTCCTCACGTGTCAGGCGTCGCGCCATTGCAAACGAATCCTTGTCGCTTACCGTCTGGAAGTCGTCGATCAGGCTCATGTCCAGCGTTCCCGGAATCTTGTCCTGTCCGATTCCCTCCACCTTGTACGGTACGCCCTCGTTGAGGCGCGTTCCGTTGGAGCGCCAGTGATCCGCCAGTATCGAGCCAACCGGATCGCCGGCGATCACCTTGATTTGAGGATTCTTCTCCTTCAGGTAGCGCCCGACTCCGGTGATTGTGCCGCCGGTTCCGGCCCCCGCGACAAAATGTGTTATGCGACCACTGGTCTGTTCCCATAACTCTGGACCGGTGACGTCGTAATGCGCCTCGGGATTTGCCTGGTTGTAAAACTGATCCGCGAGAATCGCGTTCGGTGTCTCGCTCGCTATCCGCTTCGCCATCATCACGTAGCTGTCCGGATGATCGGGAGGCACGGCCGTCGGCGTGACGATCACCTCAGCGCCAAAGGCTTTCAGGAGGCGAACCTTTTCCTGCGACATCTTGTCTGGCATCGTGAAGATGCACTTGTAGCCTCGAAGAGCGGCCGCTATCGCGAGAGCTACTCCAGTATTCCCGCTAGTGCCTTCGACGATCGTTCCACCAGGCTGGAGCGTGCCATCCCGCTCGGCTTTCTCGATGATCGGTACCGCGATCCGATCTTTCACCGAGCCGCCCGGATTGAAAAACTCCGCCTTGGCGTACACTGGCGTCCGCAGTCCACGCGTCACCGAGTTGAGGCGGATCAACGGCGTCCACCCGATGGTGTCGATGACGCTCTCGTAAGGATGCCGGTTTCGCTCGACCGGCGGCATCAGCCTTTCTTCTTCGTCGTTGTTTTCTTCGGTGCAGCCTTCTTGGTCGTGGTCTTCTTTGTTGGCGTGCTCGCCTTTTTCGCCGATGACGCCTTAGGGGCAGATTTGACTGCGGTATCCGTGCGCGCCGCAGTTGTACTCACCGGAGCTGCGACGGGGGCTGTCGAGGGTGAAGCCGGAGTAATCGATATCCCCGGCTTCTTGAGGATGGTATCGCCCGGGAGTGGTGGTGCCCCGGGATGCCTGAAGTACACGGGAAAAAGAATCGAGACCGGAACAGCTTCGCCGCGGGTCTTTGCTGGAATGAACCGCAGCTCGCTCGATCCCCTGACCGCCGCCGAGTCAAGCGACGGGAAAGTCGAGCTTTCCGCAACGTGGGTCGACTCGGCAACCACCTGCCCTTCCTTGTCGATGAACACCCTTAGAGTCACGTTCGCTTGAACCTTCTTTGCATAGAGGGCGGCGGGATACCTGAAAGGCAGGTCTTTGTTGAGCATGACAGGCAGCACGTCAGGTCTCGCTCCGACACCCGAGAACGGCTCGTCCGATTCCTCGCCTCTGTTACAGCCTGTCGAGGCCAGAACGCCAAGCAGTAACGCCGCACCGACCGCGTACTTCATCGACATCGCCGTAATCTACGACTGCCTTGCACGCGTCACGAGGCGATCGAGAATTGCCAGTGCATCTATCGGCTTCATTTCGTCCGGCTTCAGATCCTTGAGCTCCTCGATTATCGGGTGCGGCAGCGATCCGAACAGCGGCAGCTGCTCTCCGGCCTTGGGCTCCTTCCGTTTCCCCGGACTGCCACTCGTCACACCCTCTTTCGTTCCTCCCAGTGCGGTTACGATCTGCGCCCCCTCGAACAGACTGAGCAATGCCCTCGCGCGGTGCAGGATCTCCTCTGGAAGTCCCGCCAGGCGCCCGACCTCGATTCCATAGGAGCGGTCAGCCCCACCTGGTACAAGCCGATGCAGGAATAGCACCCGCCCCTCCACCTCACGCACCTGGACACTATAGTTACAAGCTGCTACTAATTCGTCGGTGAGCTGCGTCAGCTCATGGTAGTGCGTTGCGAACACTGTCTTGCAGCCGACTTTGTCGTGCAGATACTCGCTCACCGACCACGCAATCGATACTCCGTCGTACGTCGAGGTGCCGCGCCCTATCTCATCGAGCAGGACAAGACTGGACCGCGTCGCCGTATGGAGAATTGCGCTCGTCTCCGACATCTCCACCATGAAGGTGGATTGTCCGCGAACGAGGTTGTCGCTTGCCCCCACACGCGTGAACAGCCTGTCCACTACCCCGATTTTCGCCCGCGAAGCGGGAACGAAGGATCCGATCTGTGCCAGCAGAACGATCAACCCGACTTGACGCAGGATCGTCGACTTTCCCGCCATGTTCGGCCCGGTCAGGATGATCATCCGCGCAGTCTCGATCAGGCGCACGTCGTTGGGAATAAACTTCTCCCGCTGCATCATCCGCTCGACGACCGGGTGGCGGCCGGCAACTATCTCCAGATCGAACCCGTCGGTCATCTCTGGTCGAACGTACCCTTCCCGCTCGGCGACTTCGGCCAGGGTGGCAAGTACGTCGAGCTCGGCAATCAGGCGCGCGACACACTGTAGTCGCCCCACCTGGATCCCAATTCGCCGGCGGAGCGCCTCGAACACCTCACGTTCGCGCTCCTCGATTCTTTCGGCGGCCGTTAGAACCTTCTCTTCGAACTCCTTCAGAGCCGGCGTGACATATCTCTCCGCTCCGGTGAGTGTCTGCCGTCGCTGATAATCCGCCGGCACCAGGTGCGCATTGGTGTTGGTGACTTCAATGAAATATCCGAACACACGATTGTAGCCGACCTTCAGCGAGTTGATGCCTGTCCTGGACCGTTCTTCCATTTGAATCCGCGCAATCCCGTCCTTTCCTCCGTCACGCAGGGTCCGCCATTCGTCCAGCTGAGCGTCAACGCCTGTCCGAATGCTTGGCTCGTCGCCAAGTGTCAGCGGAGGCCGGTCGACCAGTATCTTCGTGATGTCGTCGCCGAGGTCGGCGCATGCATCCCACTGGCTCATCAGTGCAGTGAGTGGATTCCCCGACTCAGCGCCATCCTGCGCTGCCAGCTGCTTCAGTACCGTTTCGACCGTCGGCAATCGTTCGATCGAGTCACCGAGTGCTCTGAGCTCTCGCGGCGTCGCCCGCGCAGACGCCGTTTTGCTGGCGAGCCGTTCCACGTCGCGAACACCGTCCAGAGCACTTCTCATTGCCTCGCGGACAATCGGGTCGGCCGCCAGCAGGCCTACGGCGTCGAGCCGCGCCTCGATTGCTGTGCGGCTGGTCAACGGTGCAAGCAGCCATTGGCGCAGAAGCCTCGAGCCCATCGGGGTGAGCGTGCGATCGAGAACGCCGAGAAGCGTTCCTTCGTTGCCTCCTCCCCGCAGTGATTCCACGAGCTCAAGATTCCGGCGTGTCATTTCGTCAAGGGGCATCGTGCCGCCAGGCCGTTCCACCCTGGGCCAGGTCAGATGCGGGATTCCGCCCGGCTGCAGCTCATGCAGATAGCGCATCAGCACTCCCGCGGCCGCGACCGCGGGACCATCGGACTCGGTGATGCCAATTCCCTCGATGGAAGCGACGTTGAACTGGCGTGTCAGCTCCGCTGCCGCAAGTCCGACATCGAACTCCCACGGCTCACGCTCCGTCACCAGGGCGCCTTCTTCGCGGCTGTGCTGCGTCAGTCTGGCCGGAGTCGATTCCCGCGCAACCAGAATTTCACGAGGCGTCAGACGCGACAATGCCGCATCGGCGTCGCCGGCAGACGTCATGATGAGCCTGAGCTCGCCTGTGGTCACGTCTACAGCCGCGATGCCCACTGAGTCGCCTGCAGAATGGATCGCGCACAGGAAATTGTTGCGTGATCCATCGAGCATATCGTCGGCGTATGCAGCACCTGGCGTGACCGTCTCGATCACTTCACGCCGAACAATGCCTTTCGCAAACTTTGGATCTTCGGTCTGCTCGCAGATCGAGACTTTGAAGCCTTGTTGAACGAGGCGGCGCAGATACTCACCCGCCGCTTTCACCGGAACTCCCGCGAGAGGAACTTCGGCAGACCCTCCGTTGTTCCGCGAGGTAAGCGTCAGCCCGAGAGCACGGGATGCTACTTCAGCATCCTCGTAGAACATCTCGTAGAAGTCACCCATTCGGAAGAACAGAATTGCGTCCTGGTGCCGGGCTTTTATTTCCCGGTACTGCTGCATCAACGGAGTTGATGAAGCGCGGCTCACCGCTATTCGGCCTTTACCACAAACCCGTTGATCTGCTTTGCCTTGAGTGAACGCATCACTGCACTTGCCTGCGCCTGCGTCGGATAGTGGCCGATCCTTACTCGGAATGGGGCGCTTGTGCCTGAGACGCGGGCGTCGTAGCCCCTCTTCTTGAGGCTCTCAACCATCGCCCGCGCCTGGGATTTCACGTTGTACGCGGCGACCTGAACGGAATATCCACCTTCATCCGATGCCGCAGCCGGGGAAGGAGTCACCGGCTTCGCCGTCGCCACAGTTTTTTTCGCTGCGGCTGGTGCCGGTGCCGGTGCCGGTGCCGGTGCCGGTGCCGGTGCCGGTGCCGGTGCCGGTGGAGTAATCATCGACGGGCTCACGTCCCGCGGCGTCGAGGGTGGTTGCATTGACGGCTTGGAGACGACAGTAGGCGACTTGACGGCAATGGAGTCGGTTTTCGGCGCCAGAACGCTCGCGCTGGGAACACGTGTTGAGTCAGTCACCGGAACGGCGGCGGAAACCGGTGTAGTGGAGCTCGCTATCACTACACCGACACAGCGCTGATTGAGATACGAGATCTGATTCCGCAGCTCTACGTCATTCGGATTTGTTTGCGCGAGCGCGTCCGCATTCACTGCACACGCGCGCTGCACATCGTTTTTCTCGAACAGAACACGCGCCGTCCAGTACCCGGCACGAGCCCTTGTCGCACCGGTCGGATGTTCGAGGGTGAGCCGGTTCAGGTGCTGTAGCGCTCCGTCATAGTCGGCGCGCGCGAGCTCGAGCTGGGCAAGCCGGAGCAGAACGTCTTCCACACGCGGAGAAAGCGGATAGTCGACGACGATTCGGCGATAGTCCATCTCCGCATCCGAGGCCATAGCGGAGAGAACAGCCCTCCAGTAGAGACCCTCGGCGTATGCGTTCGTCCCTGGGGCTGCGTGAGCAATCATCGAGTCTACGATCGCTCGGCCGGTTGCGGCGTTCCCATCATTTACGAGCGTCTGCGCTCTCCGATACGCCGAACTGTCGGGACTACCCTGTGCCTGACTCAGTACCGGTAACAACACCATCGCTGCGACTGCCCACTTCCTTGACATCTCTACTCCTTGCTTCCTATGCGGCAATTTTCTGCTCATTTCCGGCGCACATCGCCAGAATGAGCGTGGTCAGCACCTGCTCCTCCGAAGAAACCCTGCTTTCCTTGAGCGTCAGATCAGCTATCAGCAATGCGTCGAGCGCGCGCTGCAGCGATTCCGTTTCCCATGAGCCTGCAGCCGAGGCCCATGCAGCTACTGCTGTACCCCAAGGGCGCCCGGTGAATGCCGATCCGGACTGCTTCAACAGGTTCCAATAGTCGTTTTGCAGCTGCCCGGGTTGCAAGCCTTCGTCGAGCCTCGCCCTCCCCCATGCCAACGCGACTGTTTGCGTTGCAAGCGCCATGACGACCAGGACCGCGCTGGTTTTCGGCTGCGCCAGAACGTGGTCGACCAGTGCCAGCGCGTGCTTTACGTCGCGTCTCCCTATCGCATCCAGAAGATCCGCCATTGTCTCACCCCGGCGTACTCCGACCACTTCGGAAACGGCTTCCTCGGTGATTTCTCGCCCGTTTGCGAAGCTTGCAAGCTTTTCCAGCTCAGTCACCAATTGGCGCAAATCATTTCCGACCGCTGACTGAAGCAGGTCGATGGCTCCCACAGATATGGCGCCTTTGAGGTTCAGCGTAACGTGATGGGCAATCCATCGGGGGATTCTGTCGGCTGTCAGCGTGTCGAATTCCAGAACAGTCGCCAGACGCGCTAGTTCCTTGTCCGTCTTTCCGCCCGCTGCCTCGACGAGCAACAGTAGCATATCTGCGGACGGTTTTTCGAGATACTGTTCGACAACTTTTCGTGGGTCCTTTCGCAGCGCACCCGCATCACTAATCACCACGACGCGGCGCTCGGCCATCATCGGCATCGAGGAAAGAAGCGCATCCATCGATTTTGGGTCGACATCCTGCGCACGACGAACGTCGAGATTGAAATCCCGCATCCCAGGGTCGGTTGCTGTCGCAATGAGCTGCCTCATCGCGTCTTCTTTCTGAAAGTCGTCTTCGCCGCAGATGTAGTACGCGGCGTCGAATGACTGCCGCTTCAAAACCTCTCCGAGCGACTTTAGTGCAGCCTTGGACATGCTGCTAATATAGAAAAAGATTCATCCGGAACCCCTTGCCGAGTGTTCTCCCCCTCCCGGAGTTCCTTAAGAAAAAGACCCGGGCTTGGAGGCCCGGGGATTATCGTCCGTTTTGGGTGAGCTGGAGGTCCGCGGATGCGAAATGAATCGGTGCCAGCTCTGCATAGAGCGCGGCCGTCCAGATCGGAAGCCCGGCAGGAACGGAGGCAACCATTGCCGGTGCCGGAGTCGTAATCGGAGCAAACTCTGGCTCGGGAATGCTTGCCACGGCCGGAGGAAAGACGATGTCCCGGGAAGCATCCACATCGCGCAATGAGCTGCCGATGTACCCGAGCATCAGCGCGCTCGAAACTGCTATCGTCGCTGCAAATGCGCGGGAATGATGAAATACGGGAGCAGCTTCGGCGTCCTTCAGCTCACGGAGTCGAGCATTCAGCCTCTCGGAGAAATCCGCTGATGGCTCGATCCTTGGAAGATTTCGAAACAGGAGAAGCGAGCGGCGAACGATCGCGTCGTGCTTCGCACACTCTTCGCACTCCGCAATGTGCCGCTGCACGCCGACAAGCTCGATACCGGATAGCGTGTCGTCGATGAAGGCGGAGTGTGTTTTATGGAATTCGCGACAGTCCATGAGGCAGGTTCAGGGGGTCTGGGTACCAGTACCCGTTCGACGGGTACTGGTTCCCCCCAAACTCATAACTCTACTCCATGTAGGGCGCAACAATCTCCGCGAAGGAGTTCCTTGCCCTGTTCAGTCGCGATTTGACCGTGCCGAGATTGCAGTCCGTGATCTCGGCGATCTCCTCGTAGGACTTCCCCTCGAGCTCCCGGAGGACGAAGACATGCCGATGATGCTCGGGCAGCTTTGCCACCGATTCCTCGACTATTTCCCGCAGGTGCCGCTTCCGGTACATGTCATCCGGCCGTGAGGTGGTATCCTCGAATTGCAGCGGCCGATCGTCATCCTGCCAGTTCTTTTGAACCGTCTGCATCAGTACCAGCGGATTTCGCGAGCGATTCCGGAGCTCGTTTTTCGCCAGATTCGATGCAATCGTGTACGCCCACGTCGAAAACTTCTTCGACCGGTCGAAACGATGAAGATGCCGGTACACCCGGATGAACACTTCCTGAACCAGATCCTCCGCCTTCTCCCGATCACCAATCGTCCGGTAAATGAAGTTCAACAGGCGGGTCTGATACCTCTCCACCAGCTCCGAGAACGCTCTTTCCTCTCCCCCCAGGAAAGCGGTGACTACGGCTGAATCGTCCATCGCCCGCAGTCGCTCCCTGACGGTAATTCCTTGACTCGGAATCTCTTGTTTACGAGCGATACTTGCCATTACCTACCCCCGAAATAGATGAGACTCTGACAACAGAAGAACCTGTGGCCGCCTCCTGGGTAAAAGTTTCTTGCCTTGGTCCATAGTGCAGGGGGTATGCCGACCATCGGTCAGCGGAATAAGCCATTCAATGACAATGGCTTAGGCCTTCTCCACCACCCTGCTTGTCCCGCCCCCGGCGCCCTGGTGTCCTAAAAACAAGACAATTCGGGGCGCATTCCTTGTACGTGGGGCCTTCCTTATACGTTGGTTGGAGTCCTTTCGGCCTTCGAGGGTTTACTTTGGCCGGTGGCTCGCGTGGGCCAGGAGCAGCCCCAGGGCGGTCTTTGCGTCCACAATTTCGCCCGAATGGACCATCGCCACGGCCCGCGACAGGGAAATCGGGTGGAGCTCCATGAACTCATCGGGCTCGCGGCTCGCTACGCCGCCGGTGAGCTCCTCCGCCACGAAAAGATGGATCTGCTCATCCGTAAACCCTGGCGTCGTATAGATGGTAGTCAGACGTCGCAAGTGTCTCGCCGAGTATCCCGTTTCCTCTCGTAGCTCTCGCTCGGCGCATTCCTCCGGAGACTCGTCCGGGTCTAGACGCCCAGCCGGGATCTCATATAGATAGCGTTCCGCGGCGTACCGGTATTGGCGGATCAGAAGGACATCCGGACCTGCTTTGGACGCGTCCAGCAACGGAACGACCGCGCTTGCTCCCGAGTGCCGAATCATCTCCAGCTCGCCAATCGTTCCATCGGGGAAGCGAACCTGATCCACATCCAATGAGATGACCCTGCCGGTATACACTCGGCGGGAAGAGACCTTTCCGGTCATCTCGGTTTTTGTGGCTTGCTGCCTTTTCACGCTTCAGTAGCGGATCGCACTGATAGATCACCGAGCGCTAGCTTCCCCACAGGCTCCTTCACCACCGCAGGATCTCCGACAACGACTATTTGCAGCATCTCGGGAAAGACGTAGCCCTGCGCTGCCCGGAGGACGTCCGACGGCCGGACGGCGTGAATATTCTCCCGATATGTGTCATAGAAATTCTCCGGAAGACCGAAAACCACCAGGTTCGCGAGTGCGGATGCGATTGAGGATGTCGTTTCGTACCGTATCGGGAAAACGCCTTCCAGGTAGTTCGTTGCCAGCGACAGCTCCTCCTCGGGAATTTCTTCGGTTCTCATCCCATCGATTTCCTTCAGCGTCTCACTTATGGCGGCCGCCGAAACTTCACTCTGAACGGCGGTTGCGATCACGAACGGCCCGGGCTCACGCCGCCAGTCGAAGAAAGACGAGGCTCCGTAGGTGTAGCCGTGTTGCTCTCTGAGATTGAGGTTGATTCGGGACGAGAACAATCCACCGAGGAGTGCGTTCATCACCACTACGTTGAAATAATCAGGATGAGATCGCGGGATCCCGATGTGTCCAAGACGTAGCTCCGCCTGCGCTGCACCCTCTTTGGCGATTATCTCCACCGCGCGAGTGCTCCGGGCTTGCATTACAGAGGCGGCGTCTACGGAAGCCCTTTTCCCCGCCCACCCGCCCAGCGTCGTCGAAACAAGCGTCACCGCCTCCTCAGTGTGGATATCCCCAACGACTATCACCGTTACCGCATCGGGTGTATAGCGCGATGCAAAGAAGGCGGCAATCTCGTCACGAGTAATGACAGACACCGATGCAGTCGTCCCGGCCATTGGCTCACTGTATCGCGAGCGTTTCGCATACAGAAATCTCGAGAATGACTCGTCAGCCAGGCCCCTCGGCTCTGCCAGAATCTGTGCTCTTTCGGCAAGCCGTTCGGCTTTAAGGCGCTCCACTTCGCGCTCGGGAAACGAGGGGGAGGTGAGCACCTCGGTCATGAGCTCCAGCCCTGGCGTCAACTTGTCCCGCAGGAGAGTCATGCTCACGATCGTGCTGTCCCAGTCTGCGCCAGCCTCGAGCGAAGAGCCGAGTTTCTCGAAACCTTCCAGTATCTGAATACCGTCGTGCTTAAGGGTGCCTTCCCTCAAACCCTCAGCGGTGAGCTGCGCCAGGCCTTCGCGTCCGGGGGGGTCGGACGTGGCCCCGGCATCGATCACTGCCAGCACGGTGACGACGGGAAGTTTTCGGACAGGCGCAACGACTACCTGGAGCCCATTCGGTAACGCGGTGCGCTCGAATCGCGGGAATTGAAATGTCCGCGATGGCCCTGGCGCCGGCCGCGTGGAGATCGTCATGCCGCGATCGACGGCGGTGTTGTTACGCCAGAATCCGCGGTCTCCATTCTCGGGACGAAGAGCAGTGTCACGCGGTTCTCCGGACCAAGTCTCGAGCCAGCGAACTCATTGACGGCTTCGACTGTTACATCCTGGTATTTCGCGGGCTGTTCGTTCAGGAGCTCCGGCTCGCCGAAGTATGTGGCGAACATTGACAGCCTGTCCGCTCGCTCACTCGCTGACTGCAGCGCTGTGACGATCTCGGTGTCGATCAGCGCGACTGCTCGCTCGACCTCTTCTTCTCGTACACCGTCCTGTATCAGACGATCGACTTCCCGATTGACCTCTTCCTCCAGCCTTTCGGGTGTTGTTTCGGGACGCGCGATGACGTCGACCACCAGAAGATCACTTGCCTTGGCAAGGTCGAATGTGAACGCTGAAGCATCCGCTGCGACTTGTCGCTCACGCACGAGCGACCGGTGCAGACGGCTGCCTCGACGCATGCCCAGGATCGCACCAGCGACGCTTGCCGCGTAGTAGCCATCACTGCCGAAGATTGGAGACCGGAATGCCAGATAGAGACGTGGTAAGGCCACATCATCGCCAACCACGAGGCGCAAAGGCTGCCCGAAAATTGGCGGTACGTCCATCCCCGTGAGCGAAGGTTTTCCTCGACCTCGCGGAATTTCGCCGAAATATTTCTCGACCAGCCTGCGAGCATCAGCCGAATCGAAGTCGCCGGCGATGGAGAGCACTGCATTATCCGGAGTGTAGTACGTCTCGAAGAACTGTTTGATATCGTCGAGCGACGCTGCGGAAAGATCTTCCATCGAGCCGATCAGCGAGTGATGAAATGGGTGTGACTCCGGGAACGTGAGCGCCGAGAGCCGCTCCAGCCACGTTCCATAAGGCTGATTGTCGATGGACCAGCGGCGTTCATTCTTCACGACGTCGCGTTGTGTATCCAGCTTTTCCTGCGTCATCGCCGGCAGCAGGCTGCCCATTCGGTCTGCTTCCAGCCAGAGGGCGAGTGACAGCTGATTCGAGGGAACTGTCTCGTAATAGTTCGTCCTCTCCAGCCATGTAGACCCATTGAGGGTCCCGCCGGCTCGCTGTATCAGCTCGAAGTGCTCGTTGGACCCGACGTGCTCCGATCCCTGGAAAAGCATATGCTCGAACAAATGGGCAAAGCCCGTTCGCCCCAGTCGTTCGTTTGCAGAACCGACATGATACCAGAGGTTTACGGCAACGATCGGTGCGGTCCGATCCTCTGATAGCGTTACGAAAAGGCCGTTATCCAGGCGAAATGTGTCGATAGGTATTCGCATTGGCGTAAATTGACTGAGATGCCTTGGCAGGGTAACCCATCGCGACGTCCGCTCCGCCCGCTCCGCCCGCTCTCAATTCCTGGACCATCCGTGACGGCGATCATCCTCAACATCACCGGCCTGGTGCTCACCGCCCTGGTGGTTTTTGTCGGGATTGTCTGGCTGTTTCAGGAACGCATTGCTTTTCAGCCGCCTCGCCCGCCACTGGAAACAGTCGAGGCAAGCCGTGTGTCGTACAAGGCTCGCGATGGCCAGCCACTTCTCGCTTATGTCGTTGGAGACCCGAAGACGGCGAGGGGCCTCCTGCTCTCGTTCCACGGCAACGCAGATCTCGCAGTAAACGGGATTGACTGGGCAGAAGAGGTCAACCGAGCTACTGGTTTTGCCGTAATGCTGACCGAGTACCGCGGCTACATGAATCTTGGCGGACGACCCACCTACAAAGGGTCACAGCTCGACTCGGAAGCTGCTTATGAGTTCGCGCGCCGTGAGCTCGGTATTCCTGCCGACAGCATCGCGTTCTACGGACACTCGCTTGGCGGCGCAATCGCTGCCGAACTTGCATCACGACACCGTCCGCTCGCACTACTTCTCGAGTCTCCTTTTACTTCCGCGCGGGCAATGAGCCGCATAATCGGCTGGAGAGCCACCCACTTCGTGTGGGATGCAATCGCTCGGTTTCATTTTGATACAGTGGAAAAGGTGGCTTCCATCGAGGCACCCGTCTGGGTGGCCCATGGTCTGCGAGACCGGATCATTCCGGCTCAGATGGGCAAGGATGTATTCGCTGCGGCCAAGGTGAAGGGCGAAATGCTGCTCGTGCCTGAGGCGTCACACAACGATGTCGGATACGTCGCCGGGCCAGGCTATTGGCGATGGATAAGCGCAGCGTTGCAGAAATAAAAAGCAGGACTTGAGAGAGGTCCTGCTTTTCCATCCGGCGCACCCCGACTACTGGGTGACAGGCTTTCCGAAGAAATCCCGGACTGAAATCGGCCCGGTACCCACAGCCTTGAGGCCCGACTCGATGCTCTTTCTGTCTCCGACAATCACGATCGCCAGCGAGGATGGGTTGATGTACTCCCTCGCCACACGCTGCACGTCCGCCTGCGTTATTGCCTCGACGTTCTGCACGTAGTTGTTGTAGTAGTCGAGGGGAAGGTTATAGAGGGCTACCGGGACCAGCACCGTCGCGATCTGTTGCGTCGTCTCGAAGTCGGCTGGAAGTCCGAGCTGCAGGTATCGCTTGGCCTTGAGGAGCTCATCCGGTGGCACAGCGTTGCGAATGGCATTGAGCTCCTTTATGAACTCGATCAGTCCGGAGTCTGTTTTGGCGGCAACAATTTCGGCCGACGCAGTAAATGGGCCCGCAGCTCGGCGCATGTCGAAGCCGGAACGTGCTCCATACGTATATCCGCGCGTCTCCCGCAGGTTCTGGTTCAGCCGGCTGGTGAATGAGCCGCCAAGTATCGTGTTCATCACCGTCAGCGCAAAGTAGTCCTTCGTCGATCGGGGAACACCGATGCTGCCGATGCGGAACGACGACTGTGCCGCGCCGGGTTTGTCGATCAGGTAGACCGTCGTACTGGCAGCTTTCGGCGCGTCAGTGAGAGTGTAGGACGGCACTGTTCCACGCTGCCAGCTGCCGAATATTCCGGCGATTTTCTGTTCGATCTGAGCAGGGTTCACATCACCGACAATGATAAGGGTCGAGTTATTCGGGAAGAAATGAGTCTTGTAGTAGTTCACCAGGTCGCTCGGCGCCATTCCGGTGATCGAGGCCTCCGTTCCGATCAAGGCCTGGCCGTACGGATGCGACGCCCCGTAGAGAATCGACGCATACGCCTGGTTGGCAATCGCAGTCGGCCGATCCTTGAGCTGAATCAGCTCGGTCAATCTGTTCTTTCGGATTCTCTCGAACTCGCTCGCCGGGAAGGATGGCTTGAGAATCACATCGGCAAAGAGCGCCAGAGCGCTGTCGAGCTGCGCCGTCGGCGTGTGCAGGCTCACAGTCGACGCATCCCAGTTGCTGTTCGTGCCAAGGCCGATTCCGAGGAACGCAATCTGGTCGGCTATCTCGAGGCTGGACCGCGTCGTGGTACCCTCGACGAGCATCGTCGAGGTAAGGTTCGCCACTCCCGGTTTCCCCGTCGGGTCAACAGTCCCTCCGCTGCCGACAACAAGCGCAAAGTCGGCGAGCGGCAGTTCATGCTGCTCGACGATCACGAGCTTCAGGCCATTTGGAAGCACGCGTGTGATGATCGGCGGCAATGAGACTTTCGGCGGCGGCCCCAGAATCGGCGCACGCGACCGATCGACCGCCTGAGCACCAGCAACGGACTGGATTCCCGCCGCAGCTGCGACAAACGCCAGCGATCTGAGCGAGCGCTGCGACATCATCGCGTACCCCCGGTTGATGTAAGCATCATCTCGCGCTTTCCCTCGGGCACTACAGTCAGCACCACCTTCGTTTTGGCGAGATACAACCTTGCCACACGCTGTACGTCTGCGCGGGTGACGCACTCGTAACGCGCCGCATCCTGCTGGACGTACTCCGGCGTGCCGGCCATGTAGTTGTACTGGTTCAGGATGTCTGCCTTGGTCCGCACGCTGGTCATGCGGTTCAGAAAGCTTGCCTTGAACGAGTTTTGAACTCTGGCCAGCTCTCGTGCGGTGATTGGCTCGTTCATCAGACGCTGCAGCTCTTCCTGGACGATCTTGTCGATAGCGGCAAGGCTCTGTTCAGGCTTCGGCGTTACGTCGATCTGGAAGAACCCCGCGAGCCTGCTGGCCTGTTGTGACGCTCGCACGGCCTGAGCTATCTGGCTGTCGTACACGAGTCGCTTGTACAAGCGGGAGTTCTTGCCACTCGCAAGGATGGCTGCCAGAACATCGAGCGCGGCATCATCGCTCGCGAAAAGCTTTACCGTCGGCCAGGTATAGAACGCCCGCGGCAGCTGCACCTTGTCCTCGAGCACGAGGAATGTGTCCTTCGCCAGCAATACCACAGGGACATTCGGTCGCGGAGGAAGAGCCGGACCTCGAGGAATCGCAGCAAAATACTGCTGAATCAAAGCCTTCGTCTTCACAGGATCGAAATCACCTGCGATAGACAGCGTCGCATTGTTGGGAGCGTAATACGTCCGGAAGAAATTCTTCACGTCATCGAGTGATGCGGCGCTCAGATCCTCCATCGACCCTATTACCGACCACGAGTACGGATGTCCTTTTGGATAAAGTGCTGCCAGGATGATTTCCTCCGACTTTCCGTAAGGCACGTTATCGACACTCTGCCGACGCTCGTTCTTCACGACGTCCCGTTGTAGATCGAGCTTCGGGAGGTCCATCGTTGGCAGCAGGAACCCCATCCGGTCAGAGTCGAGCCACAGCGCGAGGGGAACTGCATTGGAGGGTACGACCTCGAAGTAATTGGTCCGGTCCTCTGTGGTCGACCCGTTGTTGTCGCCGCCGGCTGCCTCGAGCTCCTTGTCGAACACTCCCACCGGCACATTCTGGGAGCCCATGAACATGATGTGCTCGAACAGATGTGCGAATCCTGTTCTTCCAACCTTCTCGTCGCCTGACCCAACCTTGTACCAGGTATTCACGGCCACGATCGGCGTTGAATGGTCCTCGTGGAGGATTACCTCCAGCCCGTTCGGCAGCGTGTACTTCTCGAATGCAATTCTGGGAACCGGCTGAGCCTGAAGGCTGCCTGAAATGGCCGTTATTAAGTAACAAATCGATACTATCAATGCGCGGCTCACATTTTCCTCTCGAATAAGAAGGCCATTGGTGCTTTGAACGACTCACTCAGCATGTATTTCCAGCGCTCCGACCGATTTGGTGAGATTGGGCTAGTTCTGGTTGGTGACGTATAAGGAGTAAACCCGAATCGCCGGCTCAGGATCCACAAGCGAAGCATGTGAAACGGATCACTCACCACAATTGCTGTCTTGAATCCCCTTCCTTTCAGCATTCCGGCTACAGCCTGCAGTGATTCCCGGGTGGTTCGACCCTCGTTCTCCAAGATTATTGACCCGTCTGGAACTCCGTGTTTCCTGATATATCCGCGGCTCACGGCAGCCTCACTCGTAGTATCGCCGAAGCCCGTACCTCCTGTCAGGATCACGACACGTGCCAGGCGCTTGTTCCACAGATCGACTGCGTGATCCAGACGGGCTCGCAATACCGGAGAGGGGTGCCCATCGTACTGAGCCGCACCTAGTACTACAATCGAGTCCGCGGGACGTGCCTGATCCATCTCACTCCACAGCAGCACTGCTCCCATCCAGCCAGCCCAGAACACGAGCAAAGCCAATACTGTGCTGACAGCCAGCTTTAGGATCGTGCGTCCCGCCCGGGCCATCGCTGGAAGGTACCTAGAAGGTCACTCGCGTGTGCGGCTCCGGGCAGGTGACGGAGTACCCTTTCGCCTCGAGTGTCGTCTTGAGCGCCTCCTGCGCTTCGGGCTCACCATGAACAAGGTGAACAGCTGCCAGGTTCGGTGACCCTGCCCGTACCACATCGAGCCAGATACGTAACTCGGTTCGATCGGCATGAGCGCTATAGCCGTTGATTACCTCAACGTTCGCCCTCAGTGGAATCTCCTCGCCGAATATCCGCAGCATTGGAGCTTTCTCCACTATCCGCCGCCCGAGCGTGTGCTCTGCCTGGAAGCCAACAATCAGTATCGTGTTGCGGGGGTCTGAAGCTCCCTGAGCCAGATGGTGGAGAATCCGCCCCGCTTCTACCATGCCCGACGCCGCAATGATTATCATCGGCCCGTTCATGTGAGCAAGAGCCTTTGATTCCTCGACATCACGCGTGTAGTGAATCAGCGGGAAGTCGAACAGCTCCTGCACCTTCTTGACCATGTCCTCGGATTGATCGAAGGCCTCGGGGTGCATCTCGAAAACGGTGGTCGTGTCAATTGCGAGCGGGCTATCGATATAGATCGGAATTGCAGGAATGGCTGATTCCCTGATCAGCGAATGCAGGTTGTAGATGATCTCCTGCGTGCGCCCTACCGCAAATGCGGGAATCAGAACTCGTCCTCCCTTTGCGGCGGTGTCCCGAACGATTTCCGCAAGCCGCACACGCGCGCCATCTACCGACTCATGGTCACGATTTCCATAGGTAGATTCCATGATGAGCGTGTTTGCTCCGGTCGGCGGTACGGGGTCCTTGATTATCGCCAGACCCGACCTGCCGATGTCGCCGGAGAACACCAGTCTCTTTGCCTGGCCGTCCTCCACACAATCGAGTATCACGGATGCAGAGCCCAGAATGTGACCTGCATCGACATAGGTTCCCTGAACGCCCGGCACTACATCGAACGGCTTGTTATACGGAACAGCAACCATCAGCTCCATTGTCCTGACTGCGTGCCTTGTTCCGTACAGCGGCTGAATAAACTCCTTTTTTCGCCTGGCCAGAAACTCGGCATCTTTCTCCTGGATATGAGCCGAGTCGGCCAGCATTACGGCGCACAGGTCACGAGTGGCCGAAGTTGCCCAGATGGTGCCGCTGTAGCCTTCGGCGATGAGAAACGGCAGTCGCCCGGAGTGGTCGATATGCGCATGTGACAGGACGATTGAGCTGATCTCTGCAATCGGTACCGGCAGTGTTCTATTCTTTTGCTCGGCGTCGCTTCTCTTCCCCTGGAACATGCCACAGTCGAGAAGGACTGTGCTGCCGTTTACGCGCAGGATGTGACACGAGCCCGTGACCTCGCGGGCCGCTCCATAGAACTCGATTTCCAAGTTTATCCTTCGGCTACGGCGTTACGCTGAAACAGAATTATCAGTCGCAGTTCATCCTGGGACATGAGTGCTGGTTCCCAGCCTCCCCTGCTTCGCTCATTGAGAAGGTCAGTCAGCGTATCTTCGTCCTCACGTGTGTGCCGGGTCAGCTTGACCACCACTGCCTGGTATTCCTTCATGCCGACATGAAATGAAAGTAAGTTAGAGGCGGTGAGTGGACGGATTCTTCAGCTGCTTCTGTGTGGTTACGGAAGGGTGGGTTGACGACAAATGATCGAGCGCACGAAGGAATTTCCAACACTCACAATTATCCGGCATCCACTCGTTCAGCACAAGCTGACGATAATGCGCAGCCGTGAGACTCCGACAAAAATCTTCAAGGAGCTCGTCGACGAGATCGCAATGCTGATGGCCTATGAGGCCACTATCGACCTCACCGTCGAGCCACTTCTGGTGACAACTCCCTTGGAGGATACAGCCGGGTGGCACATCAGCGGGAAAAAGCTGACCCTCGTACCGATTCTCAGGGCCGGGCTCGGAATGGTGGAGGGAATTCTTCGGCTTGTCCCCGCTGCGAGAGTCGGACACATCGGTCTCTACCGCGATCACGATACGCTCCAGCCTATCGACTACTACTTCAAGGTTCCAAGCGATGTGACCGAGCGGGATTTTTTCGTTCTCGATCCGATGCTGGCTACCGGCGGAAGCGCAGCCGCTGCCGTTTCCTCTCTTAAACGAGCTGGCGCTACGAGGATTCGGTTCCTCTGCCTAGTGGCTGCGCCTGAGGGCGTAAGACGCCTTGCCTCCGAGCATCCCGATGTTCAGGTGTACTGCGCGGCGCTCGACCGGGAGCTCAACTCACAAGGGTACATTCTGCCTGGTTTGGGCGATGCCGGTGACAGGCTTTTTGGAACACGGTAACACCCCTTAGCCAAACCACTCCTGGGGGTCAGTTCGCTGCTGGTCGGCCGCGGCGAGAATCCAATGCTGACTCTCCGGATCGGTCACCTCCTCGGGAACACGGTCGAACCAGTCTCTGGCCTGACCCAGGTCGCCGACGCGCCTCCAGAGCTCTCCAACCAGATATGTGAGGATTGCCCGTTCTTCGACAGCGACTCCGTCGTAGCTGCCGAGCGCTTCCTCGAAGCTCCATGCCGCCAGCCGGCGGAAGTATCGCTCTGTTTCGATGTCGTCTTCATCAACGCAGCACCAGGCAGCACGAAGCAGAATATCCGCAATCTGGCGCGCTTCGCCTCCCTGCCACTTAGCGACCTTCGCTGCGGCTTCATATTTCACCGACCCTGATGTGCTTGATGGAGCATGAGGAGCAAGCTCATTCAAAACGTGCTCCTTGACGAGCGGGCTGACTTCAGTAGCTCCTGAAAAGTCTCGCTCGCCGCCCGAGTACCCGCATTCGTCACACATATGAATGAGATAGGCCAGGGGCTGTGTTCCCGACGCGCACTCATGGAAATCCGTCCGCTTACCACCAAAGGCATTCGTTGAAACGACCGCCTGGGAGTGAAAACTGTGCCGACAGATTGGACAACAAAGTTCTATCTGACGGAGAGTCGTCATATCACCTCGAGATGCAATCCGAAAGGGACAAGGGGAAATTCTGTGCCAGCTTTTTTGTCAAGGTTGGGTTAGGTCGCTCTTGTTCGGAATTTCCTTCGAACGTATTTTCTCGCATCCAAAAGCGCGCCGCGCTAAAATGAACTCCTCGCGACCTGGTCGTTGATGCTGATTAACCTGCTGCCTGATTTCTTCGCAGTTCTTAACAGCACCGATCGCATCGCGGCATACCACCGCTACTTCGACACTCACCGCAACATCCTCCAGGCTTACTGGTCAAATTACGTCCTCGATCCCGATGGACCGCATTTCGCCGACGTAGCTCGATCAGCCGCTCTCGCCGGCCGAGGAGACCTCCGGACAATGCTCGAGAGAATCGATGTTGTTTCTCTCGCCAGAAATGCCGAAGAACAGTGTCGGGCTCTCCTCGATGTCGATTCCGATATCGATGTCGTGCTGATGGTCGGCGTCGGGGCAGCCAATGCAGGCGAACTGGTAGTAAACGGACGGGGAATTGCCTTCGTGTGTCTCGAGCACTTTACCAGTGTCACAAACCCCGAGACCCACGGGCTGGGACTCGACCCCGAGCTCATCCCCCTTTGGCTTGCCCACGAAATCGCGCACGCTGTTCGCTACACTTCACCCGAAAGCCGAAGCGAAATGCGCCAGGCTATTGAAGAGATGGGGGGCTACTACTCCTATTGGGAGACGGGAAAACGGGTAAGTCTTCGCGAGCTGCTCATCAACGAGGGCATTGCAGTTCACGTTTCTCGCGTAATCAGTCCGGGCCATGCTGCCTGGGAGTACTTCGGTTATGACCGTCGCGAATATGCCCGTATTCGTGAAATGGAGCCCGTGGTGGCCCGGGCATTGTCAGCCGAGCTTGACAGTGCAGGTCTCGGACTGCGCCTGAAATACCTCTCCGAGGGCATGACAGACGAGAGGAGGCGGGTCGGCGATCAAATTCTGCCCGAGCGGGCAGGCTATTATGTCGGCGCAAAGATGGCCGAGCATGCAATTGCCACCAGAGGCTACGCGTGGACTGCGAGGGCTGGCGCCCAGGAAATAATGGCGAGCGCTGGAGAGGCAGCAGAGAGCGCTTAGTCGGTTATTTCCCTACACAGAAGGCACTGAACACTCGCTCCAGAACATCCTCGGTGCTCACTGCACCGATCAGTGTCTCCAATGCGATTGCTGCCGTTCGAAGGTGTACTGCCGCTACTGGTGCAGGAAGAGACTCAGCCGTCCACACGGATTTGAACTCAGCAATTTCGGCACGGGCGACATTGATCCCCTGAACATGCCTTGCCCGCACCAGCACAGGCAGCTCCGGCGTGAGCTCTCCATAAGTCTCGGTAAGGACAACGTCAATTTCATTCTGAAGGCGGTCCAGTCCTTCGCCCGTCACAGCACTGACACTGATGTACCTCGGTTGTTCTGCATCTGACCGTTCGAGCATTTCGTTTACACAGAGATCACTCTTCGTCAGAACCGAAATTACTGGCGCCGACGAAATCCGCGACAGAATCAAACCAACTCGCTTCATGGAGTCTTTGCTTTCGCCACAGGCGAGTAGAATATGAGCTCGAGCTACATACCTCTCGCTCATCTCAATTCCGAGCAGTTCCACCACGTCACCGCTTTCCCGAAGACCAGCAGTATCAATCAGGCGAATGGGCCAGCGCCCCGCGTCGATCACTCCTTCGAGTGCGTCACGAGTTGTTCCCGGAATTTCCGTGACGATAGCCCGGTTTTCTCCGAGAAGTGTGTTGAACAGAGAGGACTTGCCTGCGTTTGGCTCTCCGGCAATTACAGTGATCGCTCCCTCCCTCACGATCTGGCCAACCGGGATGGTTGCGAGAAGGATATCAAGAGACTCCAGCACACGATTCGCTGACTGGAGCACTCGATCCCTCGAGACCGGACCATCATCCTCCTCGGGAAAATCTATGTCGTATGCAAGGAGGGACTCCAGAGAAAGTACACTCTCGCGAATCGAAGCGATTCGCGACGATAAGCCCCCCTCGAGCTGCCCGAGTGCAACCTGCTGCATGGCGTGAGACTCGGCATCGATGAGATCACCAATTGCTTCCGCCTGAACGATGTCGAGTTTGCCGTTGAGCACCGCTCGGCGCGTGAACTCCCCTGGAAGCGCTTCTCTCGCACCAGAGCCAATCAACGCAGCAATCACGGACGCAGGCACAGTGTGGCCGCCATGCGTCGAGATCTCCACAACGTCTTCGCCGGTGAATGAGTACGGCCTTACATAGACCGTCACTATCGCCTGATCCAGGATCCACCCGCTGTCATGGACCGTGCATAGCGAAGCTTCCCGGGAGTCGGCCGGCCAAGGATCGATATGCTTCGCCGCAATACCGAATGCGTCTTCACCACTCAGCCGCACAACTGCTATCGCACTTCTCCCGGGAGCTGTGCCGAGCGCCACAATAGTGTCGCAGCCTCCGGCAATGCTCTGCCCTAAACCGGGACTCGAGGTCACTACTCGTCCGACGGTAGGTCGAAGCTCATCCCGGGCTCGAGAATCTGCACCATCTCGCTTCTCGGATGTCCCGGCAGCAGTGCCCTGAGGCGATAAATCGCATCATGAGCTTTCGATGTCACGTGATCGAAAGTGCCCCAGTGGTACGGGATGAGATACCTGGCATCCAGCCGATCAAACAGGGTGAGTGCGTCACCGCTGGTTAGATGGCCTTTTCGAAACCCGGGCTTCCACCATGGAGCATGGCCAATAGGCAGCAGCGCCATATCCAGCCGACGCCCGACAATTGTCACGTTATTCTCAACGAGATGCGTACTTTCCGGAGTCAATCCAGTATCACCCGCAAAGAAACAGGAAAGCTTATTAGTATCAAATAGATACATATTGGCGGCACTCCGCCACCGATCGACGGCGTACCGATTACCCCGATGCGTTGCCGAGCCGGCGTGGATTTCGACTCTGCCGCATTGAACAGCCTCTCCGGGAGCGATTTGCTGAGCCATGCCATAGCCTCGCCGCCTTAGCCATCTGGCGATCGCCGGGGGCGCATAAATCGGAATTTCCTGAGGCAGGGCATCGAGAGATTTGAACGACAGATGATCCGCGTGCGCATGCGTAATGATTATCGCGTCAATACGCGGCAGGGACTTGATCGCCACTCCCGGTGCACTGACCCTTGGCAGAAACTTGCCAAGAGCTAGATCAAAGTTCGGGTCGGTCAGGAAGATTCGGTCAGCCAGCTCAATTAGTAGCGTTGCGTGACCAATATAGGTGATCCGCATCTTCCCTTCGCTCGCCTACGTCAGACGCTTGCGTCGGGCGCGCTCTCTCGCCAGAAGCCACTGCTGTGGAAGGGCGGCAAGATTCTGTGCCGTGTAGTAGAGGTTCAGCCCGGAAGCCATGTTTGCGAGGACAAAGGTCATCATTACCGGGAACATGTAACTCATCATCTTGGCCTGCGGATTCGGCGGAGCATTACGCAGGCCGATCCAGGAGAGTACGTACATCGAGGCGCCCATCAGAACCGGAAGGATGTAGTAGGGATCCTTCATCGAGATATCGTGAAGCCACATGAAGGGAACGCCTCTGAACTCGATGGTGCCCTGAAACACAAAGAACAGCGCGAAGAGTACGGGCATTGGAATGAGAGCCGGCAGGCATCCGGTGAGCGCGGTGAACGGACTGGCGCCATGCTCCTTGTACACTTTCATGATCTCTTCTCGTTGCCTCTCTGGCTTGTCCTTGTACTTCTTCTGCACCTCTGCCAGCTGCGGCTGAATGTCCTGCATTTTCATGCTCGAGCGCATCGCGCTCTGGTTCAGCGGCCAGAGAATTATCCGGATCAGGACACCGAAGATCACCAGCACCCAGCCATAGCTCAGCTGCAGTACTTCATGCATCCACAGGAGAAGGCGAACACAGAGCGTTGCAATAGGCTGCACCATACCCTGCAGAAAACGCCATCCAAACGGGTTTACATGGTCGAAGTCTCGACCTACTGCAACGAGCTCATTCTGTTGCTGCGGACCTGCATAAAGGTCCATCGTGAATTTTCCGTCTTTGATCGCCTTTACAATCGTGGCGGAGGCGGTTGTCGCGAGCTTGGATGTCCGTGGACCGCCCTTCAAGCTCACCTCATCGAACGTATTACCCGGTGGGTTTAACACCCCCAGCACAAAGTACTTGTTCTTTACGGCAGCCCATGTCAGCGGCCCGGCCGCGAGTTCTTGCTCACCCGGATCAAGGCTTCCAAACTGCACAAGCCGGGCATTGTCCCGCTGCGGCTTGAACGAATACGCCAGGCTATTCAAGTCAGCGGTGGTGTCCGATTCCGTAGGCCTGACGGTCGATGGAAGATGCGTCAGAAGATAGACATTCTCTGCTGGCCCATCGATTCGACCATTGATGCTGACCATATAGCGATCAGGAACAAAGCCGTATCTGATTGTCACATTGAAGTTGTCGACTGTTGCGCTATAGATAAGCGCACCGCCACTTGCTAGATCCCCCTCACGTGTGACTCGAAATGGAACCCGATCAAGTGATGTCGTGTCGCCTCGATGCACTAGCCCATACTTCAACAAAGGCTCGCCAGGGGTTCGCAACTCAACGATCCCACCTGAAGACGTAAGGTTCTTATAGTCCTTCAGGCGGATTGAAGTGGGAGCTGCTCCGATGCTGCTGAACTGATAAATCGAGCGCCTGGTCTCGATTGTCGTGATTTCCGGCCGGATATCCATTAAACCAACAGAATCGGTCGCAGCCGGACGGGGCTGCTCACTCGCAGAGGGTAGACTATCCTGGACCCGAGCTCTCGGAGGGACTACAGAACTAACGGTATCACGCTTGACGTCGACGGGCGGTGCCGGAGGCGCAACAGGAAAAAGAAACTGAGTTATGGCAACAACAGCTGCAGCCAGCAGTAGGGCCAGAAAGTATCGTTTTTCCATTAGGGGACCGGGTCATATCCACCCGCTCGAAACGGGTGACACCGCGCAATTCGGCGGATTGCCAGCCAGCTTCCACTCACGGGTCCATGGCGCTCGATAGCTTCAATCGCATACGCTGAGCACGTCGGATAATAGCGACATGCTGCAGGCAATAACGGTGAGATCCAAAGCTGATAGCCTCGAATCATCAGAATAAGAGGGTTTCGCATCAAGTTGCCGGAAATTCAGCCATCAGCCGTACTTGGATTCGCTCAACCTCGCGAGCAAGCTCTTTGAAATCCGCTGTATAGGCACTCGGCAGCGCACGGACTATGATATCCAAGCCGGGAAACCTGGGAATGAGCCAGACCCGGACCAGTTCCCGAAGACGTCTCCGAAGCTGGTTCCGTTCTACCACTGTGTGACCATACTTCGCTACCACTATGGCAACCCGACAATAAGAGAGCAGGGAGACGACCACACTGGCCTCGATACGGCCAGTTTTTAGCCTTTTCCCTGCTCGTTTGATTTTTTCCAACTCGCTCTCACGCGTAAGTCTATGCCGACGCGAATACGAGCTCTTCTTAGGCGCCGGCGTATTTACTCGGCAGGCGTACCGCTAACTGCTTACGGCCTTTTTTACGTCGCCGGTTGAGCACCGCCCTACCCCATCGGGTTGACATTCGCTCACGAAAACCATGAGTCCTGATACGACGTTTGTTACGCGGACAATAGGTTGGCTTGCCCATTAAGATCACCAAGAAAGCTAAATCGACAGATTTCGTAAATAGCTGATAAAACTATCTCACTACACGACATACCTCAACCCATGTAAACCAATTCACCGAAATGCAGATTGACTTTTCCACATGGTTTGGCTACGGTTGCCGTCCCCTATGTCACTGACAGCTTCAGAAGTCTGGAAACGCCTACTCGACCGAGCTCGGATCGATATTCCCGAGCAAACTTTCAGGACATGGCTTGAGCCAACTGAAGCTCTAAGCCTGGACGGAGATGTAATTTCGGTTGGTGTTCCCGATCAGTTTGCTGCTGACTGGAACGAGTCCAAACATGCTGAATTGTTTTCCACATACGGTCCGATCGCCCTTGGGTACCCTATCAGAGTCATTTTCAAAGTCAACGAAGAGCGAAAAAAGAGGTCACAAATGGATTTCTTTGTAGCTCCTCCTGTTTTCTCTTTCGCAACAGGACGAGGCCACTTAAGCGCCAACCAGGCGCCACTTAGTTCCCGTTATACTTTCGACCACTTTGTCATCGGCAAATCCAACGAACTTGCCGCTGCTGCTGCACACGCTGTCTCCCAAGCACCAGGAAAGGTCTACAATCCCCTCTTTATCTATGGTGACACCGGGATAGGTAAAACTCATCTAATGCAGGCTATTGCACACGATATCATCTCAAGAAATCCACAAATGAGAATCAGCTTCGTTGGTACCGAGCAGTTTACTAACGAGTTGATTGGATCGATTCAGAACCATACCACATCGAGTTTTCGCCGACAGTACCGTGAGACCGACCTATTACTCATTGATGATGTGCATTTCCTCCGCGGAAAGGAGGCAACCCAGCAGGAATTCTTCCACACATTCAACGCATTGTACGAAGCGGGCCGTCAGATTGTTCTAACAAGCGATCGTCCACCTTCAGACATTCCAGGACTTGAAGCACGTCTAATCAGTCGCTTCCAATGGGGAATGGTTGCAGACATTCAGCTCCCCGATTTTGAGCACCGAATTGCAATCCTCAGACAGAAGGCACAACTCGACCACTTAGAACACACAATCCCGGAAGACGTAATCCGCTTCATCGCAGAGAACGTAAAATCCAGTGTCCGTGAACTCGAAGGATCCATTATCAAACTCCTCGCGTTTGCATCACTTAAGCATAAAGAGATCTCAATTGATCTTGCGCACGAAGCTCTGCGCGACAAGCTACGCCCTATAAATGGACAGCCAAGCCATCCAGCCTCCTCAACTCTAACGATCAATACAATCCAGCAAATAGTTGCCCAAGAGTGGGGAGTTACTGCAGAAGGTCTCCGATCAAAGACTCGCACAAAAGCTCTAACAATTCCCCGTCACATTGCAATGTTCCTAACACGTGATCTACTTGGAACTCAGCTTGTCGAAATCGGTAACGCTTTCGGCGGTCGTGATCACTCAACGGTTATCCACAGCATAGAGAAAACAGCAGAAATCCTGGATACAAATCCTTCGTACAGAAGCCGCATCCACAAAATTCGGCTTCAGCTTGAAGCACTACGATCCTAGTCCACAAAGGTCCACCAAGAACTAACATCAGAACTCATAGCACAACTCACTCATATCAAATACCTTCCGCCAGATACCACATGTCTCAACAAACCTACTACTACTACTAATCTCTTATATCAAAAGACAGCATTCGGCAGTTACCACGGGAAACAAACCCACCTAAGAACAGGATCCTGACGGCATGCGGCTCACGATATCTCGGGAAAAACTTCAAGAAGGCTTGGCAGCTGTCACGGCAAGTATTCCTGCAAAGACAACGTTACCCGTCTTGGCAAATATTCTGTTGGAGACAACGGATAGAGGCATTCGGCTCTCGGGGACGGACCTAGATATTGCTGTTACAACAGAGGTAAGTGCAGATGTTGAAGCACCAGGAGCTGTAACAATTCCAGCGAAGAAGCTCTCTGAGATTGCGCGAGAGCTACCCCCTTCTCCAGTGAAAATGGCAGCTGTTGGGGAACAGCGGATTACACTTGAGTGTGGTCGGTCGCGGTTTAAGTTGCTGGGTTTACCACGGGACGAGTTTCCTACCTTTCCGAAGGTGAAGTTTTCCGATAGCTGGCGTGTTCGTTCAGGTGATCTTCAAAAGTTGATTTCTCATACTTCGTTTGCGGTTTCGACAGAAGAGAGTCGACCGATTTTAAATGGTGTTCTTTGGGAGCTTAAGAGTGAGAAGATGGCGATGGTGGCAACGAACGGGCATCGTTTGGCGAGGATGGAGATTCAGACGGAGATGTCGTCAGCGCCTTCACACGATTTAATTATTCCACCGAAGGCACTGGAGCAGGTAAGGCGGTTATTCCCGGCTGAAGAAGAGCTTGAGATAGCTCGTGGTGAAAATCATCTTGGCTTCAGGTCACCATTTACTTCGGTGTTTACACGGTTGATTGAAGGTCCATACCCGAACTATGAGTTAGTTATCCCGCGAGATAATAATCGAAGTGCGGTTATTGATAAGATGGCTTTAGTTAGTGCCTTGAAGAGAATGTCAGTTGTAGCGTCTGATCAGACTCATCGTATTCGGCTCTCATTTAATTCCGGGATGCTGAAGTTCAGTGTGCAGACGCCTGATCTTGGTGAAGCTCAAGACGAGTTGCCAATCAGGTATGTTGGTGACCAGCTCGATATTGGATTCAACGCGAGCTACCTACTCGAGATCCTCAGGTACATTCCAACTGATGAGGTCAAGCTTACGTTTAAAGCGCCTGAACGGGCCGCAACACTTGAGCCGGAAGGGTGGTCAGATTCCGCAACATACCTCTGTCTCGTGATGCCACTAAGGCTGGTGGATTAATTCAAACCTCTGGTAAATGGTGGCTGGATAGTGGAACAAGCCCTTTACGAGTCTTTGTAAAGGGCTTGTTCCTTTTCTGGCAATCAGTCTATAAGCCGGGTTCTGTCCGATGGCTAAGCCATCTCGACGGTCATTTCTCTCGAACCACGATCACTCGTGATTTCTAGCAGCCTACCCACGGCGTCTTTATCGAGGTGGATGTCTCTCGCCGTTTACTTGGCCTTGCTCCAGCTGGGGTTTACCATGCCGCCCATGTTACCATGAGCGCGGTGGGCTCTTACCCCACCATTTCACCCTTACCTCGGTTTTCCTTGGCGGTCTGTTTTCTGTTGCACTTTCCGTAACCAGAGAATCACTTCTCTGATTCCCAGGTATTACCTGGCAGCCTTATCCACGGAGCCCGGACTTTCCTCGATTTAGACTCCAGTAGAGACTAAATCGCGACCGTCCAACTGATTGCGCCTGACATCGAATATATACACTTGACTGACAGTTTAGTGCGTATCTCAGCCTTAATGTCTTCCGGCGCTGACGGGATGCTGACGTGGCCCTTTTATACTAGCTGGGTCTCATATAACTCTTTCGGAGTGACTATGGCTAGCTCGAGATCGGCATTACCGCCAATGCCCGTGACAACAATGCTCACGCCGAGTGAAAGGGCTCGAGTTGATGCAGCAGCGCAGGGATTATACTCCGCACTTCATCGTGAATCTCTTGATGAGGTAATTGCCGATTTGCGTGAGCGGCGAGCTGGTGCTGTCCTGGTTTCTATTGCTCGCTATGGACTGCAGAGTAGTGCACGTATGGCGGCGATGGTTCGGGAATTTCCGCGAGTTCCAGCCATGGCTTTGCTCACTGAAACTCAGTATGCGACCCCTCAGTTTCTACTTGCTCTGGGTCAACTAGGGGTTCGAATCCTGATCGATGCGCGTCAACCTTCAGGGTGGCAAACGCTTCGTGAGATTCTTGCTGCTGAACGGTCAAGCGATCTTCAGCGTACGGCATTGGGACGGCTGAGTGCAGACCTAGTCGGTGCTCCACCCGATTGCTGGAGATTTTTTGAGCTTCTCTTCAGCCACTCGCCGCGTGTTCAGACTGTTCGCCAACTCTCTCGAGAGATGTGTATTTTGCCGAGTACGTTGATGAGCCGGTTCTTTCGAGCACACTTGCCGCCGCCGAAGCGTTATCTAGCACTGGCTAGACTCATCAGAGCTGCAAAGCTGTTCGAGAATCCTGGTCTCTCTGTGGCTAGCGTAGCCAATTACTTGGATTATTCATCCCCGCAGAGTTTTGGACGTCATGTTCGAGCAATGATGCAAATGTCGCCCGTGATCTTCCGGGAGCGATATGACGGCGCAGGAATGCTGCTTTACTTTCGTGAGGAGCTTATTCTACCGTATGTCGCAGTTCTTCGTGATTTCCGACCTGCGGCCGCATATCCTGGTTGGATCATGAGACAGCGGAATTTGGATGCTCGTTTAAGTGTGAAATCAAGGACATCAGCTCACCACGGTGGGTAACTGAAATGACCCTGTAACCGGCGTCTTCAATTGCCTCGCGGCCACCCTCCTGTCGATCCACCAGTGTGAATACTCCTGCTATATGTCCGCCCGCAGTTTTGATAGCGTCGACAGCTTTTAAGGCGGAATAACCTGTGGTTATTACATCCTCCACAACCACTACCCGATCTCCATCCAGGAACGTCCCCTCGATCAACCTTCTGGTTCCATGAGTCTTTGCTTCTTTTCGGATGGTAAATGCGCGGAGAAGTGGAGGAGTAAAATTGCTCGCGTAGCTGATTGAATATGCGATTGGGTCAGCGCCCAGTGTGAGCCCTCCAATAGAATCCAGTTCCCACTCAGCAGCTTTCAACATCTGGATTGCTAAAGGTCCAATGAGTGAAAGCCCTTCCGGACTCATTGTTGTGAGTCGCGCGTCAATGTAAAGATCGGAGGTTCTTCCGGAAGCTAGTTTGAAGTATCCGGTTTTTACGGAACGCGTAGCGAGGAGATGAATAAGCCGCTGGCGTTCCGTCATCGCGTCGGGCATCATCCACGAATATTATCGAGGTCAGAGCTTCTCAATTGTTTCCCTGGCTGGATTGCTGAGTAATGCAACCGTTCGTCTATATTCTAGCCGTTGTTGTCTTTGCGGGCCTTGGGCTCCTGCTGAATCATGAACGACGCCAGGCTCGGAAGCTCGTTGAACGGTCCAAGGAGCTCGAGCGACTGTCGGCCGAACTTCTACGAGCCAGCCGCATGAAAAATGAGTTCCTGGCGAATGTCTCGCATGAGCTTCGAACTCCGCTCAACGCCATCGTCGGATTCGTCGATCTGTTACGTGAAGGTGTCTATGGGGATTTAGCGCCGCGGCAGGTGAAACCCGTTGAAAGAATCGAGGCTTCAGCAAATCATCTGCGCCATCTTGTGGATCAGATTCTCGATCTTGCAAAAATGGCTGCAGGCCGACTGGATGTTCATACAGAAATTCTCGATGTGCGGCCTTTTATTCTGGATGTTGCCAGCGAGGTGGAATCTCTTGTCAACGAAAAGGATTTGAGTCTTTCTCTTACAATGGGCAGCGCGCTGCCCAGAATAAGAACCGATCCTACTCACCTTCGACAAATTCTTGTGAACTTAATTGGGAACGCCGTGAAGTACACAAACAAAGGGACAATAGTGGTCCGAACGCGAACAGTGCCCCAGTCCGAAGGGCTTACTCTGGGAATGCCGGTGGACCTTCCGGTGCCTGATCGGGTGGAGGCAACCTGGTTGTGTGTGCAGGTCGCAGATCCGGGTATCGGGATAGCACCAGCTGACCAACGGCGGATTTTCGAGGAGTTCGAGCAGGTTGAGCCAGGGCCGCGGTCAGACTCGCCAAATCGTGGAACGGGACTTGGGCTGGCTATCTCTCGGCGGCTGGCCCGGCTTCTTGGCGGTGACTTGACGCTTGTGAGCGAGATAGGACGGGGCTCGACGTTCACACTGTGGCTGCCAATCAACGCCTATGACTTAGCTCCGCCGCAGTATTCCTCGAACGCGGGCTAGGATACCACCTCCATCCTGCTCATCGGACTCTGGCGGGGTATCTCCAACAGTGCCTGAAATCGATTCCTGAAACGCCTTGGTGAAAACCATCACATCCGGGTATCGGTTCGACGGCTGTTTAGCCAGTGCACGCATCACGGTAGCTTCAAGCGCCGAGCTGAACCTGAGTTTCTCTCGAGCCGAGTTCAGCGGAATGGGAGGGAGCGTCAACAGCTGAGTGAACATCTCCCTCGGAGCTTTAGCGGTATATGGCAGTGATCTCGTGAGCAGATAGTATGCGATCGTTGCAAGACTGTATTGATCTGCAGCCGGTGTCACGAGCTCGCCCGAAAGTGCTTCAGGCGCTACATACATCAGGGAACCTACGAAAAACCCTGCTCTCGTCAGCCTTTCGTCTGCACCGGTTTGAGTGTCAGTCGCGATCCCGAAATCAAGCAGTTTGACCTGCTTGCTGTCGGGATCGTACATGACATTCTCGGGCTTCAGATCTCGGTGGACAATATTGGCCTGATGCGCAGCGTGTACGGCCGCGCCGATCTGGGAAATGACCGCAGCCACCTCTTCGATCGGAAGAGGAGCGTGCTGCCGTGCATACCTTTCCAGTAGCTGTCCGCTGGCCCACTCGATTGCCAGAAAGTGGAGACCGGTATCCGATTCTCCGATTTCAATAGTTCGGACGACGTTTGGATGCTGGACCCGAGCGCCGTATTGCGCCTCCCTGACGAAACGGGCGACAGCGGTGCGATCGTAGCGTAGTTTCTCTCGGAGGATCTTCAGCGCAACTGTGCCATGAGTGGGATGCATGGCTCGATAGACTGCCGAGGTTCCGCCCTCGCCGACCTCACTCTCAACGGTATAGCCGGCTATCTTTGAGCCGAGCAAGCTCTGTTCAGGCACACGGGCGAAAGTAATAGAAACTGATTAGCGGGGATAGGGTAGATAGACGAATGCGTAAGTCCACAACTGGCTGTCTCATATCGATTGCTTTGGCTGTGACGGTGGCTGGTTGCGCGCAGTCACGCCCCGGGCAGCCAGTCGTAGCGGCGACTTCGCCGAGGGGTGTACAGCCTGCCCAGGATCCTACCACCATCTACCACCAGATGGGGCTTATTGCCACTGGGAGCCCCCTCTCCTTTGTTGGAAAAATCGCGTATTTCGCGTCGTCATCCCCCGATATCACCATGATGCTGGCCAGCATTTCGATCCCCAACCGGGCGCTGAGCTTTGTGCGTGAGGGCGACTCGTACAGAGCTCCATACGAAGTGCATCTGACGCTTACACAGGGCGCGAATCAGGTAGCTGCTGTCAACAGTATGGAAATCGTCAGAGTTCCCACGTTCAGGGAGATCAATCGAACCGACGAGAGTGTGATCTTCCAGCATTACTTCAAGGTCCGGCCTGGCAACTATAATCTCTCTTTCCAGGTACGTGACGCGACCAGCGCACGAAGTACCAGCCAGGAGGGGGCAGTTACGGTCCCGGCACTTCGGGGCGGCCATCTTTCCACGCCGGTGCTTGTTTACGAGGCAAGCCCGCGGTCGGCACTCGACTCTCTTCCGCGTATTCTAGCCAGCCCACGATCCAGTGCTGTTTTCGGCCAGGACAGCACGGTAGCCGTCTATCTGGAAGGTTACGGAACGCAATCTCAGCTACCGGTGGGATTCATTGTCCAGAATGATCGTGGTGCTGTGACATGGCGGGATACTCTACAGTTGCAGCGTCGCGGAAACCTTTTGAGCGGGTCTGTGAGGATTCCAATTTCTCGAGTGGGAATTGGCATCGCCAACGTGACGTTTACCAGAATCGATGCGACGGATACGGTAAGGACACCGGTTTTTGTGAGCTTCGGAAACGATATCCCGCTGGTAACCTACGAGGAAATGCTTTCCGAGCTGCGGTACTACGCAGCATCCGATCGCATCAGGTCGCTACGGGATGCTCCGCCAGAGCGTCGTGGGGCTGCATGGGCGGATTTTCTCCGTTCCACGGATCCTGTTCCAGCAACCCCTGAGCACGAGGGATTGCAGGCGTATTTTGGCAGGATTCTACAGGCGAACACCCGCTTTCGTGAGGAGTCGCGGGGTGGATCAGGCTGGCTCTCAGATCGCGGCAAGGTCTTTGTTGCTGTCGGCGAGCCGGACCAGATATACGAGCAAACTACCAACCTTCCTGTTACGGCAACCTCGACAACACGAGCCCGTGTGCAGTACTGGGAATACGGTCAATACAGAGTGCGATTCCTGTTCTATGACGAGACTGGTACAGGACGATGGCGTCTGACGCCGGCAAGCGAGGCCGAGTTCCAGGCGGTAAACGCACGTATTCTGGTTCACTGAACGCGGCGGTTGCTACCCTACCCCAAATTGCTTGACAAAAATCCGGGCTGATTCTATATAGGCGCGCACTGGAATCAGATGCCCGGAGGCAGTTCCATGGCCAGAGGAAAAGTGAAGTGGTTCAACGACGCGAAGGGCTATGGCTTCATCGAGCAAGACGGCGGTGAAGACGTCTTCGTTCACTTCTCGGCGATATCGATGGATGGCTTCAAGACTCTCGCTGAAGGTCAGGAAGTCGAATTCGAGATCGAGACGGGCAACAAGGGACTGCATGCAACCAACGTGCATACTCAGGCATAGCCAGCTTATACTCGCGAGCTGAATAGCGTGCCGAACTGACGCGCCTTGGTGTGAATCTTCGCACCAGGGCGCTTTGTATATTCACTGAATGAAGCTCCCGGAATCACCCCGTCTATTTCTCGTCGACGGGTATGCGCTGATTTATCGCGCTTTCTACGCTCTTATCGCCCGCCCGCTTACTACGAGTAAAGGTGAAAACACCTCCGCTGCATGGGGCATAGCCAACTTCCTGCAGCGTCTGCTGACAACCTATGAGCCCGAGTATCTCGGATGGGTTCACGACTCAGGACTCTCATTTCGCCATGAGCGATACCCTGCCTACAAAGCAACGCGAGAAAAACTGACTGAGGAGCTCCAAGCCGATTTTGACCGGGGAATGGATCGAATCTGCCAGCTGCTCAAGGCTTACCGTATTCCAATCATCACGCTTCCAGGGTTTGAAGCCGATGACGTAATTGGAACGCTCGTCAGCCGAAGCGTGAAGCAAGGCGTGAACACGGTTGTTGTTTCGGGCGACAAGGATTTTCAGCAGCTGGTGCGTTCTGGGGTCTGGTTACTCAATCCTGGACGAGGTGGATCGGCCGGCGTGGAGGAGCACTGGGTAAGTGTCGAGAACGCGAGTGAGCGTCTTGGTGTTCCACCTGAGCACGTCACGGACTACCTGGCACTTGTGGGCGACTCCTCCGATAACATTCCCGGCGTGCGGGGAATTGGTGACAAGACGGCGTGCGAGTTGGTGAGACAGTACGGAGACCTCGAGTCGATTCTTGCGCACGCTTCAGAGATTCCGAAGAAGAGACCGCGGGAAGCTCTGCTGGAATTTGCGGACAATGCGCGATTGTCCAAGGAATTAGTAACAATTCGCGACGATTTATCGGTGGAGCTCAGCCTCGATGCGATGCGACTTCAGAGCCCTGACAACGATCGGCTCCGCGAGCTATTCGTCGAGCTCGAGTTTCATTCCCTGGCCAAGGCAATAGGAGTTCTACCGACCTCGACTCTACATCAGGCGGTCGCGGTCAAAAGCGATGTTTCCTATCGCACAGTTGATACGATCGCCAAGTTGGAGAGGGTAGTTTCGCTGGCTCGGGCAGCAGGCACAATCGCAATCGACACCGAAACACTGCTCCATCCGGATAATCCACAGAAAACAGACCCACTTCGGGCAAGACTGGTTTCTCTGGCGATCGCTGTTGCACCGGGAGAGGCGTATTACTTTCCTCTGCGACACGTCCTCCGCCGAGACGTTCAGAGTGAGCTGCTGATAGATACTGCCGGAGATCGTGCAGCGATTGACGCACCGGCAGATCGCGGGTTGATTCGGGGCGGTGATGAGCCGGTCGCTTGGAAAGCTCCTCGCAAGAAGGCCTCGGCTGCTTCAGGCATCGCGGGTGCGATCCTCGCTCAACGTGCGAGGACAGGTGACGACCCAGTCCGCAACCTGCCACCTCTCGAGTCCGATGAGATGAAGCCGCTCAGGGACCTTCTTGAAGACCCCAGCGTCAAGAAGGCTGCCCAGAATGCGAAATACGACCTTCTTGTTTTGCGAAAAGCAGGTGTCGACATCCGGGGCCTTGATTTCGATACCATGCTTGCCAGCTACGTTCTTGATCCCAGTCGCCGATCGCACAGCCTCGACGTGCTCGCTCTGGAGTTTCTCGATCATACGATGACGTCCTACTCGGAGCTCTGTGGCAAGGGCCGATCTGCGACCCCGTTCGACGAATGTCCTGTTGATGCAGCGCGAGATTACAGTTGTGAAGATGCGGACATGACGTTTCAGCTTCGATCGATCTTCGAGCCGCAACTGGAGAGTACGAAAACCCGGTACCTCTTTGACGATGTAGAAATTCCCCTGGTCAGTGTTCTGGCTGATGTCGAGTGGACAGGAATCACAATCGACCTGGAGTGGTTCAGGTCTCTGAAGCACCGTTTCAAAAAGGAACGCGAGGCTGTTGAGCTCCAGATCTACGATACTGCCGGTGTTCAGTTCAACATCAACTCGAATCTTCAGCTGAGAGAGATTCTTTTCTCGCGCCTTGGTCTGCCGGTACTCAAGAAAACAAGCACAGGGCCGTCAACTGATGTGACGGTTCTGCAGGAGCTGGCCGAGAGCGGACACGTGCTGCCGAATCTCCTGATGGAATATCGTGAGCTTTCGAAGCTCGAGAACACGTACCTGGATGCCCTGCCGGAGCTCGTGAACCCGGATACCGGCAGGCTGCACACGTCGTTCAACCAGACCGTCGCCACGACAGGCAGGCTCTCGTCGAGTGATCCCAATCTTCAGAACATTCCGATAAGACGCGAGCTGGGCCGAGATATCCGCAGGGGCTTCATTCCGCGAAAAGACTGGCTGCTCGTTGCAGCGGATTACTCACAGATCGAGCTGCGGCTTCTGGCACACCTTTCACGTGATCCTGCTTTTGTGGAGGCATTCATCGCCGGTGGTGATATTCACCGTCAAACCGCGGCGATAATCTTTGATGTCGCGCTCGAGAACGTCACTGCCGAAATGCGCGGCCGCGCCAAGACGATAAACTTTGCTACTATCTACGGACAGGGCGCCCATGCACTATCACGGCAGCTCAAGATAGAGCATGCTGAAGCCCGTGTATTCATTGCACGCTATTTCGAGCGGTTCAGTGGAATTCGCAGGTATCTGGACAGCATGGTCGAATTTGCACGGGAGCACGGTTATGTGCAGACGCTGTTTGGTCGACGTCGCTACATCCCCGAGCTCAGGGAGCGGAACTTCAACATCCGGGCATTTGGTGAACGTACTGCAGCCAACTCGCCAATCCAGGGATCAGCTGCGGACCTCATCAAGATTGCGATGATAAAGATCGACCACCTGCTTCGTGAGCATGGCCTGGCGGGAAAGATGCTGCTCCAGGTGCATGACGAGCTCGTGTTTGAATCTCCGCCCGAAGAGCTCGATGCTCTGCAGAGCCTGGTACGCGATCAGATGGAGAACGCCGCAGAGTTATCAGTTCCGCTGGTTGTTGACATAGGCGTCGGAAAGAACTGGCTCGAAACCAAGAGCTGATTTTGATACGTTTGCGTTTCTTCAGCTTTTTGCTGGCGGTGTTCGGAGCAATAGCTTGTCGGGACGAACGTCCTGCGGTAAGCATAGACTCTACGGCACTGCAGAAAGCCGCACGTCCTGCAAACTCAGGCTCCTCCCGCACGACGGGCTGGGACTCTGCAGCTGGATCAGTGATGGTGGTCGCCAAATCGCGAGCGTCACCTGACGTGGCTATCATCCTGCCCGGTCTGACGGACAGCACGCTTGCCGCAACATCGCACTTTGAGCTTGCAGCAGTCGCAAATGCCCCCCTGGAGCTGTTCGGCTCGCGAGGGCTGGCTGGAAACTCGCAGCTTCAAGCTGTCTCGCAGCCGGGTAGTTCCAGCGGATGTGTGAGCTGGCCTACCGGAAGATTGGCAGGAATGCCGGCGACAGACTGGCGAGTGGCATTTGAAGAAGGACGAGTAGTCGGGCTGCCACTTGACTCGCTCGAAGGGATGAATAGCGCGGACTCAGCCCGGTTCGTCGGGAGTGTTCTGCAGGCAGTGAACTCGCTGAGTAACGCTGGGGATCCTGCGTTCAGGGGAATTCCATACTTCGTTCGGAAGGGATATCGATTGACCCTTCCTCCTTCTACGATTCTCGTGGCTGAGGCGATCAGGAGAATAAACGAAGAGGCGAATCCGCGAGAAGAGCATCTGCTTCTACTGGGCGAGCGATCGCGTGACGATGCCGGCTACCGAGTGGGGTTTCATAAGCGTTCCGCTGGATCTGAAGAGTCTCTCGAAACGAGCGAGATCCTCGCAGCCGTTCGCTTCACTTCGTCGAGCCGGCTGGCGATCGTAGTCACGTTCGACTACGAGGACGGTGGGAAGATCGGCCTCCTCGAACGGGTAGCAGCTGGTAACTGGCGGATTGCCTGGAAGAGCGCCTACACGGATTGTTGATGTTGCGCCGGTCTATTTACGTGCCTTCGATCTAATCGATCTCCCATTTCCCGAGGCTTGCGGGAGCTCTCACTCGTCCAGTCACTCCGGCCAGCACGAGTAACGTGAGCAGATATGGGAGAGCCAGGAAGAGCTGGTAGGGTAAGCCCCAGCCCATCGACTGGAACAAGTACTGTAGGGCGCTTGCCGCCCCGAAAATCAACGCTGCGATCGCGACGCCAATGGGGTGCCAGCGTCCGAGAACCACGATTGCAATCGCAATGAATCCGCGACCGGCTGACATTCCCTCGGCAAATGTGCCAACCTGCGCGATCACTAGAACGCCACCGGCGACTCCTCCCATGAATCCGCCGAACAGAATTGCCCCAAGCTGGAAACGTGATGCAGAAACTCCGGCTGCAATTGCGGCCTCTGGGTTTTCGCCAACAGCCCGGAGAGCCAGTCCCGAGTGGGTTCTGTATAGCCACCACCAAGCCAGCGGGATGAGAAAGTACAGGACGTAAGTGATGGGAGGCTGGGCAAACAGCGCTTGTCCGATCAGTGGAATGGATGACAGTATCGGAATCGACATCGGCTGCATTGTCGAGATCTGCAGAGCTGCTCCCGCTGAGCCGTACACCTGTCGATAAAGAGTTCCCGTCAGTCCTAATGCGAGAAGCGTGATTGCTGTGCCCGTTATGATCTGATTCGATCGCAATGTGGTGACGAAAATTGCAAAAACCAGCGCGATTGCCGCGCCTGAAATCCCGGCGATTGTAAAACCGACCCAGGTGCTTCCATAGCCGGCCGCAACGAGACCACCAAGCGCACCGCAGATCAGCGACCCTTCGAGCCCGATGTTGATTACACCGGACCGCTCCACAATCGTCTCGCCCAATGCTGCAAATGCTAGTGGCGTTGCGGTCCGGACGGTGCCTTCGAGGAAGGGCGCAATCGTTTCCATCACGAGGCGCCTTGTGCAGGAGCCAACTCGGGCGCGACAAACCGACGGGACCGGCGTGAGCGGTAACTCTCGGTTCCAAGGACAATGAGAATGACGGCGGCCTCGACCACCCAAACGAGGGTAGAGGGTACACCTGCATCCCGCTGCAGGGCGCTCGCCCCGGCCTCCAGAGCGCCGAAAAGGATGCCAGATGCGATCACCCAGGCTGGGTTCAACCCGGCGAGTAGTGCTACCGCTATCGCTGTATAGCCGTAGCCCGGTGAGATGTTTTCATAAAGCGCAAACGTAACGCCGTGTACCTCGATTGCTCCTGCAAGGCCGGCCAGCGCGCCGCTGATCAGAAAAACATTCCGTGTTGTTCGCTCAACATTGATCATGCCGGCAATTCGCGCTGCACGCGGATTTGCCCCGGTCAGTCTGAGCCTGAAGCCCGCTGCAGTGTTGCGAACGCCCCACCACGCAAGCAGTCCTGCGGCAATGGCCAGAATGAATCCAATGTGGAGTCTTGTGCCTTCGAGAATGACCGGAAGCTGGGCGGACGGAGCAATCGTTGATGTCTGCGGATAGATCTTCGTCGGTTCCTGAAGCGGGCCGCGGACAAGAAAGGAAATCAGGTAGAGCGCAACGAAGTTCAGCATGATTGTGCTTATGACTTCGAGAACGTGGAACCGATTTGTCAGCTCGGCGGCAATTGCAGCCCACAAAGCGCCCGCCAGCATGCCGATGATCAGGGCAACGACAATCGCGACCGGCCCGAGAGAGCTTCCCAGCTTCAGGCTGACAGCTGTTGATGTACAAGCGCCAATCAACAACTGTCCTTCGGCGCCGATATTGAGCACACCACCCTGGAATGCCACCGCGACAGCCAATCCCGCGAGAATAAGAGGTGTTGCCCGGACGAGCACATCTCCTAGAAGAGCAAAAGCAGCCAACTCGCTCATCTGTCAGCCGTTGCGACTCGCGAGAAGCGCATTGCCAATCGCTCCCGGCTCGAGCGGCACCTGTACCAATGTCCCTTCGCGGAGCACTACGACTCGATCGGCAAGATCAACGAGCTCATCGATGTCACTCGAGTAGAACACCACGGCGCAACCGGCGTCGCGTGCCCGCCTCAGATGCTCATGGATCATCGACGACGCGTTGATGTCCAGACCTCTCGTCGGGTTTTCGGCTATGATGGCATTTGGGCTGTCATCGAGCTCTCTGGCGAGCACCAGCTTCTGCTGATTTCCTCCGGAGAGATTCTGAGCGCGCATGTCTATCCCGCTCGTGCGCACATCGAAACGCTTGAGCAGTGACAAGGTCTGCTGCTTTATCGCTGACCACCGCATTCTGCCTTTGCGCTTGCCGATGTCCTTCAAGCCCACGTTCTCGTAAAGAGTGAACGTGGACACCAGACCGTCGTGTCGCCGGTCCTCGGCGATGTATCCTATTCGTTCTGGAAGGACGCGTCTGCCCTGCGTAGGAGTGAATCGCCCTGCGAGAATTCGAAGCAGCCAGGCTGCACTTCCCTCAAGTGCAGCAATCCCGACAATTTCGCTGGCTCCCACTTCGAGATTCACGCTCTCTAACCGGCGCACACCGGACGAGTCGATGAGGTCAACCCCGCGAAGGCTGATTACGCTCTCGCCGGCAGGTGAAATGTTTTCACGTGCCTGTGTCACGCTAGTCTGGGGCTCACGGCCGAGCATCTGTGCAGCCAGCTGCTGCTCCGAAAAATCTGACATGCGTCCCGTCAGCACCATTCGGCCGTCTCGAAGAACGGAAACATCGTCTGCATACTGGCGGGCATCGCGAAGCTTATGAGTGATGAGCACCACGCTCGTACCGTGGAGCACGAGCTCGCGGATTCGTGCGAGAAGATCCTCTGATTCGGCCGGCGCCAGAACTGCCGTAGGCTCATCGAGTATCAGCACCTCTGCGTTATTTGCAAGGGCTTTGATAATCTCGACGCGCTGCTGAGCGGGAATGCCAAGAGAGCTGATCGTTGCTGACGGGTCGACCGCTAATCCCGTCATTTCTTCCAGCAGCTGGAGTTTTTTTGCTGACGCGCGTGTGTCAAAGCGTCCACGTCCACCAAGCTCGATGTTCTCTGCGACTGTCATTTCCGGTACAAGCATGAAATGCTGGTGCACCATGCCGATACCGAGTGTGATCGCATCCCGTGGCGAGTGAATTCTCCGTGAAATCCCCCCGACTTGAACATCACCGGTATCCGGCGAGATCATCCCGAAAGCAATCCGCATGAGCGTTGTCTTCCCTGCTCCGTTCTCGCCAAGCAAGGCGTGTAAGCTGCCGCGGCGCAGCGTGAACGAGACAGCGGAGAGTGCTTCGAGATTTCCGAAATGTTTCGTGATCCCGCGCATTTCCAGCGCAGGTGGTGGATGAGCGGAAAGGAGTGTGCCTTCGTTCGCCAATGAGCTCAGAGCCCCGTTGGTGCGGCAATGTTGGTCCACGTCAGATCGAAGCGACGACCCACTTCAGCAGCCAGCGCCTGTACACCTAGAGTCTCAGACGCATAGTGACCGAGATAGATGATAGTAATGCCGCGTTCTCTTGCCTCTACTGCCGTCCAGTGCGGGCCTTCGCCGACGATCAGCGTGTCTATATCATGTTGTGCTGCTTCTGCAAGAGTTTCGGCCGACGCTCCTGAACCGGTGCAAATCGCCCACCGTCGCGTTCTGTGCTCCCCACCTGTTCCCGAAGTTGCGATCGCTTCTCCTCCACTCGCTCGCGAAAAGAGCTGTGCTCGTTCGATTAGTGCAGAGGTAGGAGTGTCGCTAACACCCTGAAGTCCGATGAAGATGTCCTTGAAACGTCCAAACTCTTCCGAGGGCTCGAGACCGAAAGCCTTTGCCATGAGTACGTTGTTCCCGAGCTGGGGATGTCGGTCCAGCGGAAGATGAGATGAGTACACCGCGAGATCAGCGTCGAGAAGGTCCCGGAGGTTTGTGTAGTGTCTTCCCACAAGAGGCTGCACGCCAGCCCAGAACATTCCATGATGAACGATCAGCAAGTCTGCCTCTTCGGCAATGGCGGCTTTGATCGCCTGCGCCGAGAAATCGACTGCTGCTGCGACTTTACTGACCGCGCCTTTGTTGGAGAGCTGCAAGCCATTGAAAGCCGTTGGATAGTCGGGTGTCGTTGATGTGAGCAGAATTCCATCCAGAAATTCTACAATTTGAGAGAGCGGCTTTGGGCTCATTGTCTCGCTGATGCGCTCTCAAGTCGACCATCGAGTGCCTTGTGCGTAGAGTCGACCTGATGCCGGACTACTTGCGGGATCGTTGACTCGAGCTGGGGATTGATCACTAGCTTCACGATGTTGTCGTGTAGCCCGAGTGAGATGACGCGTGGCGCAAACTTTCCGTCCTTCACCTCACGTGCTACAGTGAGGAACGCGCGAGGAAGATCGATTACCACGCTGCCGAGAGTTACTTCAGGCGCAATGTTGTTTTGATCGGAGTTCGAGCCAATGACGCGTACGTCCTTCGCTCCCTTCGCTGCTTGAAACACACCAAGTCCTGCCGCGTCGGCATTCTGGAAGATGATGTCGGCATTTCGTGAAATCTGGGCGAGTGCCTGTTCCTTGCCTGCGCTGACATCGTCCCAGTTTCCGACATACGAGGTGAGCGTCTTCACGTTCCGGTTCATGGAACGTGCGCCTAGGGCGAACGCTGCAAAACTCCTCCGCACAGGAGGAAGCTCTGTTCCGCCAATCATTCCGATGGTTCCTGTCTTTGTCATCGCGCCTGCGATCATTCCGGCGAGGTACGATGCTTCCTCGAAGGCAAATTCGATCCCCGCAACATTTTTTGCGGTGCTGGTACCCGATGTCGTGATGTAAACGGTGCGTGGAAACTGAGGGCCGGCTCTCAGTGCAGCATCCTGGAACTCAAAGCCGTGTCCGAATACGAGGTCATATCCCTGCGCGCCGTACTGGCGGAAGTTTTCGTCGAACTCGGCTGGTGTCCGCGTTTGGATGTGGCTGACTTTGGCGCCCAGTGTATCGCGGATCCACATGAGGCCCTCGTAGGCTCCACCGTTCCACGACTGATCACTGATCGGTCCTGGTGTAAGAAGAGCGACCTTGAAGTCGGAGCTTGCAGTGCTGCCACTTCGATCACTGGAGCACGCAGTAACCGCGAGGGCTGCGCAGAGAAGGGCCTTTGTGCAAAAGTTGTTTTGGCCGAGTGACTTGCGGGTCATAAGTCTTTGCGCGGCAATGGATTAAACACTGGGAAATTATTGTGGATTCTCTGTTAACCCAATGATATCAGTGAGCCTTTCCATGTCTTCGGCAGAATGGAACGCGATCTTGATGAAGCCTTTATCAGGGGTGGTCTGGCTGATTGAAACATCTGTTTGTAGGTGGCGTCGCAGGCGCTCTTCGAGGTTTCGGACGTCGGCTGATCTTGAATCTACCTTTTTCGGACGGCCACGTTTCCGTTGTCCCGGAATTGTAGGACCAGCGTCCGTTGATTCGCGTACGCGTTGCTCGATGTCCCGGGCGCTCAAGCCTTTCGCAACGATTTCGTTCGCTAACTCGACGATCCTCGTCTTCTCATTCAATCCGAGCAATGGCCGGACGTGACCGACCGTGAGGGCTCCGTCTCTTACCATTTGTCGTACCGATGCCGGCAACTGAAGAATCCTGAGCATGTTGGCTATCGTCGATCTGTCTCTACCGACCATCGATCCAATCGTCTGTTGGGTGTGGCCGAATTCCTTGATGAGGCGGTCGTACCCTTCTGCCTCTTCAATGGGATTCAGGTCGGTTCGTTGCAGGTTTTCGATTAGAGCAAGCGCAAGTAATTCGCGATCGTCGATTTCCTTGACCACTGCGCTGATGGTTGTCCAGCCCAGGTCGGTTGCCGCACGCAGCCGTCTCTCGCCTGCGATGAGCTCATACGATTCGCCACCGGAAGCCGAGCGTCGTACGGTGAGGGGCTGAAGGAGCCCGGAGGTGCTCAGGCTCTCCCGCAGCTCCTTCAGCTGCTGTGGGGCAAAGTCCTTTCTGGGCTGGAAGGGATTCCGCCGGATATCCTTGATGGGAATCTCTCGTAGCGCTGTCTCGGGCTCGGCTTGTGTAGGAGCGGGACTCGCGTTGAACAATGCATCGAGCCCTCGCCCCAGTCGTCTCGGGAGTTTTTCAGGAGGCATCGTCCGTTTCTCCTCTGGCATTACGTTCCATCAATTCTCTGGCAACACTCATGTATGACTTGGCTCCGACCGATCCAATGTCGTACAGAACAATCGGCTTGCCAAAGCTTGGGGCTTCAGCGAGGCGAACATTCCGCGGAATCACACTGGCGAAAACCTTAGGGCCAAAATAGTCGCGTGCGTCGTCAGCAACCTGGCGAGACAGGTTGAGCCTCGAGTCATACATAGTGAGGAGCACGCCGGCTATCGAGAGCTCCGGATTTGCCCCCTGTTGAATGCGGTGGACCGTATTGAGTAGCTGGGAAAGTCCCTCGAGTGCGTAATACTCGCACTGAAGGGGAATGAGAACGGTATCGGCCGCAGTAAGCATGTTGAGCGTCAACAGCCCGAGCGACGGTGGGCAATCGATAAGAATGAAGTCGTATTCGTGCGCGAGTGGACGAATCGCCTCGCGAGCGACACTTTCGCGATGCGGGAGGTCGATTAGCTCGACTTCAGCGCCAGCGAGATCTGGCGTTGCCGGCACAACATCCAACCCTTTGAGCGCGATGTCTCTACGCCTAGCTTCGGCGATTGGCGTATTGCCGATGAGAACGTCATAAAGCGTTCGTGGGATCTGGGTCGAAAGGAGGCCCATACCACTGGTGGCATTCCCCTGGGGGTCTCCATCTATGAGGAGAACGTGTTGCTCTGCGACTGCGAGGCTTGCGGCCAGGTTAACAACCGTGGTTGTCTTTCCTACACCGCCTTTTTGGTTGGCGACAGCAATGACTCTACCCACTCGCTTCCGGAAGAATTAAGATCGGGAAAATGTATTCGAGAGGAGAGATGACTGATAGCCTCTGCCGGAGCAATGTGTCACGTGAAAAATCGATTCAGCGCATTTTCGGGCATCGGGTGCCCAGCAACCCACGCATGGTCGGCTGAGTTTTCACGTGACACACCACTTTGGCTATTTGAATCTCCATCGTGTTGTCACATCTACGGAAAGCGTCTGTTCGCCCGGATTTATGGGAGTTTGCTCGGCAGCTGCCGCTACCTGACCGCGTGCCATTGCTAATGGGCGAGGAGGTGGCGCGTAATGAGTGCCGATGGAAACCTCGAGTAATCCAGCCAAAGAACCGCCGGCGGCGTGGGCAGCGGCTTCAGCATCAAGGCGAGCTTTCTGGATCGCGCTGGCTATTGCTGTACGACGCGCGCCGTCTGTGTTCGAAGCGTAAAACTGAAGCGACGTGATCATGTTGGCGCCCTTGGACAACGCAGCGTCGATGACTGGTCCGACTTGGCTCAGGTTTTTGACCTCAACCAGCAAAGTGTTCGTCACGTTGTAGCCGATGACAACCGGCTCCCGGTTTGGCTCATATCTCTGTTCGGGATACACGTTGTAATTGATGGTCGAGAGCTGATCTGATGCCAGCCCTAAAGCGCGGAGTGCGTCGAAGACGGCCTTCTGCTTGGCGGCGTTTTGACTGGCCGCAGCCGCGGCAGTCGCAGCCCGTGTTTGAACGCTGATCTGAATGGTTGCGCGATCTGGATCGACGCGGACCTCGCCCCGTGCTGAGGTGATAATCTGCGGTGGTGTCTCAAATGGCGCGTTGCTGGCTGGTTGCTGAGCCGATCATGTCGGTATAATCGTTATAAATACGGGCAGATAGGCTAATCTCATTGTCCCCTCGTTTCAGTTAGTGTGCGAAACCCATTAGACGAATCCGGCCCACTTTCTTGCACAGCCTCACCCTCTCGCAGAGCCTTTATTCGCCCCCTCTCGACCTCGATCACCAGGTTCTGCAAATCACTGGGGCTCACCCCGGGAATACTCGCGGCTTGCGCCAGCGTCCTCGGTCGCACCGAGGAAAGCTTCTGACGAGCCTCGAATGACAGAGACTTCATCTCCTCATAGGGCAGATCAGCCGCCAGCCCGAAGCCGCCCATCTGCCGCAGTCGATCTGCCTGAGCTCGCTCACGCTCGAAGTAGCCCGCGTATTTGATCTCCAGCTCTGTGGTCAACACGGCGTCGCTCGATGGCTGGTGCTCCATGCCTGCGGCGCTCAACAAATCAGAGAGCTTCAATCCATGTCTTCGTGCGAGCTCAACGACTTTCACGGAATGCAACAGCTGTGAACTTCCTGCCGCAGTAAGAAGCGGCTCAGCCGCGGCGGGAGTGATGCTGGATCTCTCCGCGAAAGTTCTTATGTAATCCTCTTCCGTGATTCGATTGACGATCGTCGATTGCTCCTGGTCGGAATACAACCCAAGGGACAAACCGATCGGACCAAGGCGACGCAATGCGTTGTCTTGTCGCACGGTCAAACGGAACTCTGAACGAGACGTGAACAGCCGGTACGGCTCGTCGACTCCGCGCGTCACCAGATCGTCTACGAGCACTCCGATATACGAGGACTCTCGGCCGAGAATCAGCGGCTCCCGACCTGCGACGAGCAAGGCGGCATTCAGTCCGGCAATAACACCCTGGCCGGCTGCTTCCTCATAACCGGTCGTGCCGTTCACTTGTCCGGCGAAAAACAATCCTCGAACAGATTTCACCTGAAGCGAGGAATCGAGCTGTGTCGGAGGATAGTAGTCGTATTCGATCGCATAGCCCGCTCGGGTCATTTTCACCGACTCGAGCCCCGGGATGGATCTCAGAATGTCCAGTTGGACGCCGGCAGGCAGGGACGTGGAAAGACCGTTGACGTACAGCTCGGTCGTATCATGTCCCTCCGGCTCGAGAAAGATCTGGTGCCTCTCGGCGTGAGGAAACTTGACGACCTTGTCTTCAACCGATGGGCAATAGCGCGGACCTCGAGACAAAATCGCGCCTCCATACATCGCGGAGCTTTCGATGTTCTTCTCGATAATTGCCTTGCCGTCGGAACCGAGAAACGTGATCCAGCAGGGCAGCTGATCGGGATGACGAACATGGTTCGCGGTGCGACGAGAATCTTTCCAGAAATGCGACCAGGAGTAATCGAAATCTTCGATCTCACTCTCCTGTCGCACCAGCGTCGAATAGTCGACGGACCTGCCGTCTATTCGCGGCGGGGTTCCCGTCTTGAACCTCTCGACGACAAGACCGGCTGAATCGAGCTGCTCAGCGAGATCGACGGTCGCTGATTCACCTGCGCGTCCGCCGGAAAGGCGGGTTTTCGTTCCGATATGCATCCGTCCACGAAGGAATGTACCGGCGGTAATGACGACGGCGCCTGCGCCGAAAAGGCGCCCCTCCAGAGTCTCGACGCCCAGCACTTTCGCGGAATCGTCGGACAGCAGGAGTCTTGCAACGGTCCCCTGAATCGTCTGCAGGTTCATATGCTCTTCGAGGAGCTGTCGAACCGCTCGTCGATAAAGCCCCCGGTCGCATTGAGCGCGTGGCGCCCAGACAGCCGGACCCTTGCTGCGATTCAGCATGCGGAATTGCAAGGTTGCGAGATCCGTCGCCCGGCCCATTATTCCTCCAAGAGCGTCGACTTCACGGACGACAGTGCTCTTTGCGACCCCGCCAATTGCGGGATTGCAGGACATCTGACCGATTGTCTCCAGCGCGCTGGTCACCAGGCCAACTCTCGCGCCGAGACGCGCCGCTGCTACCGCCGCCTCTGTGCCGGCATGGCCGCCGCCAATAACGACGACATCGAACTCGTCTTCAACCGACTGGATGCGCTGTCGAGGAGGCATAGAGATTGAAAGGTAGCGGAATCAAGCGGCCCTTTCCGTCGAACTAACCGGAGTGATGAGTGCCAGTCACAGTCGATGCCGGACGACCGGCAGTTCTGATCAGGAAGGATTCATATGAGAGAGCGGGAATCATCCGCGCGGAGCTCGATGGCCGCTTCAATCTCACGGACAAGGAATTTCGGGTCGAAGGAAATCTCGTCGTAATCGGCCCGCTACCGTCGGACGACATGGTCGGCCCTGTCGTCGACTATCTGGAAGGAGTCGGACTGATCTATTTCGATGATTTTTTCGAGCTGAGTGGGAACTGGCCGGACTGGCTGCACGTCTACGTCATGTAGAACATGCTTTGTGTCAAAGACGTCAGAGTCGTGCCTCGACGGCGGACCAGGGCTCGACTCTCGCCACGCCGTTTTCGACGGTATCAATGACGACTTCCGTGTCATACGAAATCTCGGATCCTTGAATGCTCTGTGCGGCGAATGTATGCCGTACACCGTCTGCTTCGAAACTGATTTCACCGGTTCCCGAGGGCGAGATCGATCTTGTAACTCGCGCGAGTTGTCCCTGTATGAGCTCGTCGAATGATTCGAGTCCGGAATACGGCAAAGCCCACTTTGACATCAGCACGATCACCCCTGCAGTAGCCGCCGCCGCGAGTGTCAGGCTGATGGCGAAGATTGTCCCCAGCCCAACAGTGCTTCGTGTGACAAGGAGATAGCCGATAGCTCCGAGCACGATCCCGAACGTCGAGCCTGTCGGTGCATTGAAGATCGCTGACGGGGGTTTTCGACTCGGCTTTCCCGGCGCTCGAGCGCTGCGGCGTGCTGTGCGTGAGCGCTCGACGCCATGTAGCATCGAGTAGACGGCGAGACCGAGGCCCGCGACGAACGTCGCCAGAAAGAAAACCCTCGCCATCATCTCCTATCCTTCATCATCTCCTATCCTTCGAGATAGCGCTTGAACCAGGCGATCGTTGCCGGCCATGCCTTCTGAGTGGGCGATCAGGTTCGCGCCATTCGCGCCCGACTGCTGCCGCAGGAAGTCGTGTAAAGTGCCGTCAAGGGTGGGGGGTCCGTATCGGGCATAATGACCTCGGCGAGGAGTCGGTAAGCTCGACAATGCTATTCTTTACGCCAGCTTGCTGGCAAGAAACTCACAAACCCGTCGTTCGGCATAATAAAAAGGTCGTAACGGATTGCTTCCGGCAATAAAGCCGGCGTGTCCACCGTGGGCCGGAAAATCGACTTCAAGCGCGGGATTCAGCGCGGCGACCTTCTGGACGTCCTCCAGCACGTTCGGGGGCAGGAACGGATCATCGACGGCATTAAATAGTAGCGTAGGCACACTAATTCGATGGAGCCATCCCAGCGAGCTCGACCGGGCGTAATAGTCGTCTGCGCCGGAAAAGCCGTGCAGCGGGCTGGTGAGGAATTCGTCGAACTCGTGCATGGTACGGATGCGAGACAGCTGTTCTCTATCGACGAGGTCAGGAAAACGCTCGAGCTTGGCGATGGTCTTCCGCTTGAGCGATCGAATGAAGTGTCGCTGGTATACTTTGGCGAATCCGCGATTGATGTGCCGTGATGAGCGGGCCAGGTCGAAGGGCACTGAAATCCCCGCCGCTGCTTTGAGCCGTGGCGAAACGGCGCCGTTTTTCTCGCCGAGATATTTGAGGAGCACATTACCGCCAAGTGAAACACCGGCGATAAGCAGCGGCTGAGCGGGCGATTCGCTCAGAATACGGTCGACCACGAACGACAGGTCGGTCGTCTCACCGGAGTGATAGAACCGTCTGGTGACGTTCAGCTCATCGCCGCACGACCGGAAGGTCAGCATGTCGGCCGCCCACTGCCTTCTTCGCGCCTCGCTGAGCAACCCCTGCGCGTAGTGAGAGCGAATCGTTCCCTCGAGGCCGTGCAGGATCAACAGCCGTGGCGCTTCGCGCTCGGCTGACGGGAGGCGATGCAGATCGACGAAATCCCCGTCCGGCGTGTTCCAGCGAATCCGCTCGGTGGGCTGCGCCGCCTCACGTCGAAAGAGCTTACCCCACATTGTCTGAGCGTGCGCGCCAGGGAGCCACCAGGCGGGTGAATACTTGCTCATCGCGTGACAGCGACTCTCGAAACGGAGATGATAGGAAAGGCGGGCATGATTAACATCAACGGGTGATAAGCCCGCAATCTATGGAGGTCCAGATCTTCGGGGTCCGAAAGAGCGCGGAGACACGCAAGGCACTCCGGTTTTTTGCAGAGCGGCGTGTGCGGACACACTTCGTGGATTTGATGGAGCGACCAGCCTCCAAAGGCGAGCTTCGCAGGTTCGTCCAGAAATTTGGAATTACCGCGATGATTGATCAGAAATCGAAGCGATATCAGGAACTTGGGTTACGCCACTCTCGCATGTCCGACGAGAGCTGGATCGAAAAGCTCGCCGAAGAGCCCTTGCTGCTGAGAATGCCGCTGGTACGAAGCTCCAATCAGGTTTCGATCGGGGATAACGAGATCACGTGGAAGAAATGGATGGAACGATGACGGATACGCCAAACCGGTTTGGGACGTTCTTCGCCCCCGGCCCGACCGAAGTCAGGCAGGAAGTTCTGGTCGCCATGACCAGGCCGATGATTCCCCACCGAAGCTCTGCGTTCGAAGAGCTGTTCGCGCGACTGCAGGCCGGACTCGGATACGTATTCCAGACGGACCGGCCGGTTTACGTGTCGGCCTCCTCGGCAACAGGAATGATGGAAGCTGGGATAAGATGCTCCCCGCCGGGCCCGATACTCTCTCTCGTTAACGGAGCGTTCTCCGAGCGGTTTGCCCATATCGCGGAAATGTGCGGACGGCATGTAGGCCGGTACGAGGTCAAATGGGGCTCAGTGCACGAAGTAGTAGGGTTAGAGACTTACCTGACCAAAACGAGGTACGCTGCCGTTACCGTTGTGCACTCCGAGACCTCCACGGGAGCTCTGAACGATATTCGCGCCCTTTCAGACTTGGCACATTCGCACGGGGTCACTTGCCTCGTTGACAGCGTGAGCGGGCTCGGGGGCGCCGAGGTGCGGACCAAGGAGTGGCAATTAGATTACGTTCTAACAGGCTCGCAGAAGGCACTCGCTCTCCCACCCGGGTTGGCCTTCTCGACTGCATCCGCCGGCTTCATCGAGTCTGCGAGGAGCTCAGAAGGCCGCGGTGTCTATTTCGACCTGGTTGAGATGGACGACTTTGCGACTCGCGGGCAAGTGCCAACGACCCCTGCCCTTTCCCTCATGTATGCGCTCGACGTTCAGCTTGAAGCAATCCGGCAGGAGGGTATAGAGAACCGCTGGAAACGACATACGACGATGTCGGAGATGACCAGCCAGTGGCTCGACAAATGTCGCGACTCGCACATTGACCTGAACAACATCGTTCAGCTGGAGTTCCGGTCGCCGACAGTCTCCGCGATCCGGCTTCCAAAGGAATCTTCCGCCGCCGAATTCCTGCGAAGGGTCGCGGAGCGTGGAATCCGGGTGGCAACCGGCTATGGCAAGCTGAAGTCCGACACATTCCGGATCGGACACATGGGTGACCATTCACCGGCGACCCTGGAAGGCTGCCTCGCCGCCTGTGAAGCGGCAATCAGAGCTTGACCCAGATCTCCGCGTCGGACCTGGGAGTCCAGTTCGGGGCGACCACCCTCTTTCGAAATGTCAGCTTCACTGTTTCGCAGGGGGAAAAATGGGGAGTGGTAGGACGCAACGGGTCGGGAAAGACCACGCTCCTGCGAATTCTCAAGGGCCAGATGGAGCCGACATCAGGGCAGGTGGCGAGGCAGCCGGGAATCCGGGTCGCGATGCTCGAGCAGCACCGGGATTTCGATGATGCCGTATCCATCTGGGAGGGAGCAGCGGGTGGTCGTGCCGATCTGCTGAAGCTCGAGAAGTCGCTCGAAGACCAAAGCAAGCTCATCGGAGAGCTGGGTGAATCGTCGACGCCTGAGGTTCTGGCGCGATATGATCGTGACCTCGAGCGATTTCAACGAGAGGGCGGCTACGAGCTTGCTCCGCGAGTCGACGCGATACTGCATGGCCTCGGGTTCGATCCCGACGCGGCGCGCACGCGTCGGATCACAGAGCTGAGTGGCGGAGAGCTGGGCCGTCTCGGACTTGCGCGACAGCTCATCAGCGGCGCGGAAATACTGCTGCTGGACGAGCCTACCAATCACCTCGACCTCGATACTATCGCGTGGCTCGAGGGGTTCATAGAAGGAAGCGACAAGACCTTTCTCATTGTGAGCCACGATCGTGCGTTTCTGTCGAGCGTCGTAGATCACGTGCTGCACCTCGAGGCAGATACGGCAATACCGTACGCGGCAACTTACGAGTCATTCATCGAGCAGCGACAGCAGCGGCGTGACGCGCAGGAGCACGCGTTCGACAAGCAGCGGCGACAGATCGAGAACCGGGAGGACTATATCCGGCGCAACATTGCCGGTCAAAACTCAAAGCAGGCAAAGGGTCGACGCAAGCTTCTGGCACGGCTCCCCCGCCTGAGCCCTCCACCGGGATCAGAAGGTGTGATGGGCCTGCGGTTCGAGTCGCAAAGCCGGGGAGGAGATCAAGCTGTTGTTGCAAAGGGGGTTTCCATCCGTGTCCCGGGACGAAATCTCATCGAGGGTTTCTCCGGAGAGATTCGGCGCGGTGAGCGTCTCGGACTACTCGGTCCCAATGGAACGGGGAAGTCGACGCTCCTGAAAACACTGGTCGGAACGTGTGAGCCCGAGGCCGGCGAGCTGCGGCTCGGGAATTCGATCGTCGCCGCGTACTACCGGCAGGATCTGAGTCAGGTGCCGCTCGATCAAACACTCTACGACATCATTGCCGGATTTCGTCCAGGATGGGAGCGCCGTCATGTGCAAGGCCACCTCGGGCGGTTTGGATTTTCCGGAGACGATGCGCAAAGAATTCCGGCAACTCTTTCCGGGGGTGAGAAAGCGCGAGTAGCGCTCGCGATGATGGTTCTTTCCGGTGCAAACCTGCTGATACTCGACGAACCGACCAATCATCTCGACGTCGAATCGATCGAGGCACTCGAAGATGCGATCGAGTATTTCGATGGAACAGTAATCCTCGTCAGCCACGACCGAGCCCTGCTCCGCTCGCTGGTGACGCGGGTCTGGGTCATTCACAATCGTCGTGTAATCGATTTTGGCGGCAGTTTCGCCGAGTGGGAGACTGTCAGCGAGCAGCGTGCACACGCGGCGGCGGTGAACGCTTCCGAAGAGCTGTCACTACGGCGTATCCAGGAAAAAAAGAAAACTGCGCGAGCACGCGACGGACGTACGGATACGAGGAAGGCAGGTCGGGAAGCAAAAGCGCGAGCTGACCTTGCCGAAGCCACAGTCACCTCACTTGAGTCGAAAGTTGCGACGATCTCGGCGGAGCTTTCCGATCCTGGGCTTTACCTTACGCGAGAGGGCACACTTCGCTCCTCGAAGCTTGGAGCAGAGCTCGAGGGATTGAAAGCCGAGCTCGATCGAGCGCTGGAGGTCTGGGCAGAGGCCACAGACGCAGCCTCGCGCGACTACTAGCTGAACTCTCCTATGAAGCTGATCTCCGGCTCGAGGTGGAGATCGAATTTCTTTTCTACAGCCTGCTGCGCGATCATGATGAGCTCGCGAACGTCCTTCGCCGTTGCCTTGCCGAGGTTGACCATGATGTTTGCGTGGATATGAGAGATCTGCGCATCACCGTGCCGAAAGCCTTTCAGGCCGCACTGGTCCACCAGCCTCCCCGCCCCGACTCCCTCGATCTTCTTGAAGATCGATCCGGCGCTCGGATGGAACTGCAGCCACGGATGCCTGCTTCCGCGCCAGCTCAGGTTCTCCTGCATGATGCGATGCATCGCTGCAGTATCACCGGGCTGAAGCTGGAAGATCGCCGTAAGGACAATGTCCCGTCGACTGTGGAGGATGCTCGTATCGTATCCAAACTTCATGTAATCACGGTCGACGATCCGGCGCTCTCCCTCCTCCGACAGAATCACGGCCGAGTCGAACACGTCCGCGATGAACATCGTGCGCTTGCGTTCCGGCTCCGGCTCGAGAAAGTGCAGGTTTTGCCAGACGGCACCGCCGATGGTGCTGGGAATTCCGACGTAATGCTCGAGCCCCGACCAGCCCCGCTCGACGGCCTTCGGAATGATTTCGCCGACGACAGCTCCGCTCTCAACTGTGAGCTTGCCGGCATCCGAGAACTCGAACCGGTTCGACGTATTGCGAATGACGAGACCTCGAAACCCGCCGTCGCCGATCAGAATGTTTGCTCCAAGTCCCAGCACGAAATATGGGACGCCAAGCTCACGAGAAGATTGCACGGCAATTGCCAAATCATCTGCAGCCGTGGCATTGTACAGTAGATCTGCTGGACCACCGATGCGGAAGGTGGTGTATGGAGCAAGTGGCTCGTCTCGCTTGAGCTGGGATTGATTCAGCCGCGCGGCGAGTTTTTTGTATGTATCTATCATCGAGGCTTTCTGTTGTCCGACATCTCACAAAGAAATCGCTGGCTGCGCTGGCGCGCCACTCTGATTCTTTTCGGCCTCACGTGTCTTGTTGTCCCGGGCACAGGGTGGGCACAGCGTGCCGAGCTCCAGAAAATCATTCAGCGGAAGGTTTTGGCGAACGGCCTCGAGGTCATTGTCGTCGAGAATCATGGCGTTCCGCTGGCGACAATCGAAGTCAATGTAAGAAACGGCTCTTTCACGCAGACGCCCGAATTCGCGGGCCTTGCGCACATGTACGAGCATATGTTCTTCAGGGCCAACGCGACGTATCCACGGCCGGAAGCATTCGTCGACCGTGCAGGCGACCTCGGCGCAGTTTTCAACGGAACAACCTCCGAAGAGCGAGTCAACTACTACCTGACGGTGCCCGCGGACAGCCTTGTCGGCGGCATTCAGTTTCTCGCCGCCGCGCTGAAGGCGCCGCTGTTTCGGCAGGATGAGCTCGGGCGTGAGCGCCAGGTCGTTATCGGGGAGTACGACAGAAACGAATCGAGTCCGTTCTTCCAGCTCAACCGTGAGATGGACCGGCGACTCTATCCCGGAAACTTCAGCCGCAAAAACATCATCGGGGACCGGCAGGTGATTCTGACGACGACACCCGAGAAAATGAGAACGATTCAGCGAAGGTATTACGTTCCGAACAACTCAGTGATGATAATCGCCGGGGACGTCAATCCGGCAACCGTGTTTGCGGCCGCTGAACGGGAGCTTGGGAACTGGCAAAAGGGCGCGGACCCGTTCGTGGTGGATCCGATTCCCCCTATTCCGGCTCTGACGCGAAATGAAGGTGTAGTAGTAGAGGCCGGCGTCGGGGCAGTCACCGTCTTCGTTCAATGGCAGGGACCGAGCGTCGGAAACGACCCGCAGTCGACGTACGCAGCTGACGTCTTCTCCGATGTCCTGAATGACCCCGGATCGAATTTTCAGCAGCGCCTCGTCGACAGTGGACTCTGGAACTCGTTGGGAGTGAATTACTACACACTCAACCACGTAGGCCCGATCTCGATCACCGGCCAGACTTCGCGGGAAAATCTTCGGAAGGCACTTGCCGCCCTGGAGGCCGAGATCCGGAAGTTCGACGACCCGAGCTACTTCGACCCGGTGGAGCTGGAAGCGGTGAAAGCACATCGCGCCGTCACATCTGCCTTCGACCGTGAGCGCTCGTCCGGCTTCGCGCATACGCTCGGCTTCTGGTGGAGCGTTGCCAGTCTCGAATACTACATGGGGTACGTTGACAACATGGCGCAGCAGAAAACGAGCGACCTTCGTGCTTATGCACGCAAGTATATAGTAGCGAAGCCTCACATCACCGGAGTGCTCATCTCGCCGGCTGATCGCGCGGCACTGAACCTCACGCCCGAGGAGCTGGCTCGGGGAGGGCAGAGCTGATGCTGCTCGCCGTAGCTCTCGCGCTCACGACAGTCACCAACAGCTTCGATGTGTCGGGAGTTCGGGTCATTCTCAGACAAAGCAACGCCAACAATGTCGTTGCTGCCAACCTCTACCTGCTCGGCGGCACAAGTCAGGTAACGGCCGCGAATGCAGGCATTGAACCGCTGCTCCTCGAAGTGTCCGATCGCGGGACGAAGAAGTACCCGCGGGCCGTGCTGCGCCGGAAAATGTCGGCGCTGGGGAGCGAAATCGTCACGTCGGCAACCGACGACTGGACGATGTTCGGAATCAAAGTGACGACGGAAGTACTCGACTCGACGTGGGCTATCTTTGCCAGCAGGCTCACGGAGCCTACTCTCGACCCCGCCGACGTCGCGCTGATTCGAACTCAGTTTCTTTCGGGGATCAGGCAACGTCGTGACGACCCTGATGCACTAGCCGAATTTCTCGCGGACAGCATTGCATTCAGCGGACATCCCTATGGAATTCCTGTCACGGGCACGGAAGCATCGATCTCGGCAATCGATGCCGCTGCGCTGAGAGCATATCACAGCAGTCAAATTGTAAAGTCACGGATGCTGCTCGTCGTCGTGGGCAACGTCGATCGGGCACATCTCGAAAAGTTGGTGAAGGGATCACTTGGGCTACTGCCCGCCGGCAATTACAAATGGACTTCGCCGGCTCGGCTGCCTGAGCGGCCGGCAGCTGTGGTAGTGGAATCGCGCCCGCTTCCGACCAACTACATCCTCGGGTATTACAGCGGACCGCTGGCCAACAGCGATGACTATCAGGCTCTGCGAATCGCGACCTCGGTTCTGACAGGCCGGCTGTTTGCGGAGATTCGCACGCGCCAGAACCTGACATACGATGTGCATGCGCCATTCGTTGATCGTGCGGCAAGTGCCGGCGGCCTGTACGTGTCGACTGCATCGCCCGACACGACGCTGAAGCTGATGCGTGCTGCCGTAACCGAACTGCAGGAGGGGCTGCTCGATCGGGAAGGACTCAAACGGCTCGAGCAGCAGTTTCTCACCGAATACTTTCTCGACAATGAGACGAACGGGGCACAGGCCGACTTCCTCGCGAGATCTCAGCTCTATCGTGGAGATTATCGAGAGGCTGACAAATTTGTTCAGGAGCTGAGAAACGTGACTCCCGAGGCAGTGCGACGCGTCGCGCAGAAGTATATGAAGGGCATTCGCTTCGCGTATGTCGGCGACCCGACAAAGCTGAGGCGCGAGCTGATCGCGCGATTCTGATCAGCCGCCGGAGTGTCGATCGGCCTGCTCCCGAGGTCTGAAGGTCTTACTCCGGCGCTTAACCGCCGAGCAGATCGTCGCCGAGCGCGATTTCGAGGCGTAATTGGCACCCTCGCATGAAGATTGCCAATTTCAGGGCCCGAACCAGGTGGGGGCCTTTGATTCCGCGGCCTTTGTGAATAAATTCACAAGACTTCGTGAGGACTCTCACGAACGACTATTCAACCAAAGATGGAACACGTCCGGAGGCTTTTAGAATGCGGTTTTACGGATTGACGCTCGTTGCCAGTGCTGCCTTCCTCGGCGCATGCGCCGGCGGGGACCAGAGCAACACCGATACAGTAGGTGTAGCAACAGATACTGCCGCGGTCGCCGCCGCACCCGCCCCTGCTGCAGCTCCGGCCGGAACTGCACCTGCGGCAAGTACGGGGACCATGGCACCCATCACCGGCACCACGCACGAAGTCAAAATGGTAGGCGACGCGAAGGGCTATCGCTTCGAGCCGGCAAACATCACGGTCAAGTCGGGAGACGGGATCAAGTTCATCACGGTCAGCGGAGGCCCGCACAACGTTGCCTTCGATCCGGCGACCGTCCCGGCTGATGTAAAGGGACAGCTGAACGCCAACCTGGGCCCCGACAAGATGGCTGAGCTCTCGAGTGTAATGAAGATGAACCCCGGAGAGTCGATCACTGTCTCTTTCGGCAACATCAAGGCTGGCACGTACCCGTACAATTGCACCCCGCACCTCGCGATGGGCATGAAGGGAGTGATTACGGTTCAGTAGGAAGCCGTTTGCCGTTGAAGTCCCGAGGGCGGGAGTATCACGTCGATGCTCCCGCTCTTTTTTCTTCATCAGCAAAAGCAGGACGCATGAAAGCAGCGTCGGGTGCCGGCCTTGCATTCGGAGTGCTCCGGTAGACAGTCTTCGCTTGTCATGGGAAGTGGCCGGGCAATCGGGAGAAAGGTGTGAATGGCTAGGAGTACAACGAGCTCGAGCTATCTCTGGATGTCAGCCCGCGCGCTGAATGCCTCGCGGCGGGCGGCAATTATGGGAATAGTGGGAGGTCTCGTATTCGTCAGCGCCCTGATCGCATTCGTTCTGGTGCCGCGTCAGGCATCAAAGGCAGCGATCGAAGTCGCCGCCTCGCTCGAGGAGAAGGTCGATTCGAGCGGAACCGTAAGCATCCGTAACGGCGCGCTGGCTCGGATCGCGGCCGCAGATTCGATGCTGGATGTTGCACGGCGTACCGTAGCTCCGGCGCCCGCACCTGTTGTTGATACCTTTCCGCCGTATCTGGTCGCGCAGCGTGAATCGCTTGCGGTGGTCGTTTCCGGATTGAATCGCTTGATCGAGCGGGCAGACAACGCTCCTCTTCCATCATCCTACCGCGCGCTTGCTTCGTCTCCAGCCATTGCAGCCGACGAGCAGGTGAGAATTCTCCTGGACTCGCTCTCGGAGATCGAGAGTGAGCGCGACGCTTTCGGCGCTGTCGGGGGCGTCGACCCGGTCTACGTTGCCCTCACCGCGAGAGCTACGGCCATCGGGAGACAGATACAGGCAATCGCCGAGGGGAAGCGGTCCATCGCGCGAAGCCAGCTGGCCGCACTTCGACCTTCGACGCCACCGCTGGCGCCACGGGTGCGCGTGGACACGACGAAATTCCTCGCCGACAAACTGCAGGCACAGCGAACTTATGCTGGTGCATCGCAAGCCCTTGCTCAGGCACGCGCAACGAATGAAAGAATCGATCGGCAGTCGGAGAAAGCGCGCGATCTCGCTAACGTAGGAGCGCCGCCGCTGGCGATGCTCGGAGCTGCACTTGTGCTGGCTCTTACAGTCGGGTTCGCCGCATCCCTCACGTTGGAGCTGCGAAGGCCGCACGTTGCCGACCCTCGTGAAGCCGAGCAGGTCACGGGAGCGAGAGTTCTCTCGGTGATCCGGCCGGGTGAAGTAATGGCTGAGAGAAGCCGGCGTCAGGCCGATGAGGAAGCGCCGCCATTGATCGACATCGTTTCCGAGAGCTATCGACGCCTCTATCTCCATCTCGCCGCAACCGAAGCGAATGTTCCGATGGTCACGGTTACCGGCGATGATGCTGCGATTGTCGGAACCGTCGCGTCGAATCTCGCCGCGATGGCAGCCTACGAAGCGAGAAGCACTCTGGTAGTGGATGTGGATCCTGTCACTTGCACGGTTGCCGGTGTACTGCGCGTGCGTCCGAATCCCGGCTTTGCCGGCATCGTCAGCGGCTCGTCTGAGTGGGCGGATTCCATTGTCACGACCACTATCGGCCGCGACCGCCCGCTGGATGTGCTGCCCAGCGGAACCAGACGCGTGGGAATTCCGTCGCCCGAAGTCGCAGAGAGGATTCGGGAGGATCTCGCCAGGATGGAACGGCGCTATGACCTGATCGTCATAGCCGCGCCAACCGAATATGTTCTACATCATTCGACGACAGTCATGCCGAACCCGGATGTGGTGTTGTGTGCGCGGGTCGGCCACACGAGCATTGCCGATCTGAAAAAATCAGTGGACGGGTTCAGGCAGCGTGACCTTCGGGTGCATGGGCTCGTGCTGTGGGATGACGACGTTCCCCAGATCGACTCGCGAGAGGAAGTACTGGAATCAATACAACGCCGCGAAACCGGCAGCTCGGCGCTCGTGAGCACATAGAGCACTGAATGGCCGAAACGATCATGGACCTTCGTGAGCTGCCGCGCCCGGCGGCCTACGCGGAGATCAAAGAGCAGATGCGGCTGGTGCTGGCTGGAATCGACGACCCGATCGCCGGAATGGCTACTCTCGCCGCACTTCTGCATGGGGCGTTCGGGTTCTTGTGGGTCGGCTTTTACCGTGTCGTCAAATCCGATGAGCTTCTGCGAATCGGCCCTTATCAGGGGAGTCTTGGCTGTCTCGAGATTCCGTTCGGTAAGGGGGTGTGCGGGGTTGCAGCGGCGGAGCGTCGAGCCGTGATCGTCGATGACGTGAACCTCTTTCCCGGCCACATCACCTGTGATCCGAGAGCGAGATCCGAGATTGTGGTGCCCGTTTTCGGCCCGTCCGGTGAACTGACGGCAGTGCTCGACGTCGATTCCGACGAGAAAGGCTCCTTTACCGACGATGATCGAGAAGGTCTCGAGGAGATCATCCAATGGTTCCGCTCGGCGGCCTGACGATGCGGCCAGGATATTCGGACAAGATCAATCATGCTTTCGCCTTTGCAGCAAAGCATCACGACCGACAGGTCAGAAAAGGGACGAAGCTTCCCTACCTCACGCACCCCGCCAACGTCGCCGTGATTCTGACTCGCTACGACCGCGACGAAGACAGCATTGTAGCAGGGATTCTACACGACGTTGTAGAAGACTGTGTCCGGGAAGGCTACACGTGGCAGGCCCTCGAACAGAGGATTGGAGAGAAATTCGGCGAATCGGTGCTGCAAATCGTTCTTCAGGTAACTCAAAGGAAGCTCGACGACGATGGCGCGGAGCTCTCGTCAGCCCAAAGGAAAGAGGATTACCTCGAGCGGTTATCGGAAGCCGAGGAATCCGCGCTGTGGATTTGCGCGGCCGATAAGGTCCACAACGCCCGATCAGTTCTTGCCGATCTTCGCCGGACTGTCGAGCCGAATGCTGTCTGGTCGCGGTTCAGTGGTGCGCGTGCAGGGACGGTCAAATGGTACCGCGATGTCTACGAACGACTGAAGTCTCTGGGTTTCGATCAGCCGATCATGGAAGAGCTGAGGCTGACCGTCGAGGCGCTCGAGCAGCAGCCATAGGGCAATCGGCGCTAGGAGACGAGCGCAGCTCCCGGCTCGGCGTAACGCCGCTCGACATAATCGTCGAGGATTCGGAGAAATTCAGGGACGATGTTCTCTCCCTTGAGCGTGACGAGCAGCTTGCCGTCGACATACACCGGAGCCTTCGGCTCCTCGAAGGTTCCGGGCAGTGAGATCCCGATGTTGGCGTGCTTCGACTCTCCCGGTCCGTTGACCACGCAGCCCATCACGGCAACCTTGAGATCGACGACGTCAGGATAACGCTCATGCCACACGGGCATCTGCTCCCGGAGGTAGAGCTCGATGTCCTGCGCCATCTGCTGAAAGAATGTTGAAGTTGTTCGTCCGCACCCGGGACACGCCGTCACCTGTGGATTGAAATGTCGGAGTCCGAGGGACTGCAGAATCTGCTGCGCGACCTGAACCTCCTCCGTCCGATCGCCTCCCGGTTTCGGGGTAAGCGAAACGCGGATCGTATCTCCAATTCCTTCGGAAAGCAGGATTGAAAGTGCGGCGGTGCTCGAGATAATTCCCTTCGAGCCCATGCCTGCTTCGGTCAGACCAAGGTGCAACGGATAATCGCACCGGGCGGCGAGCCGGCGGTAAACCTCGACCAGCTGCTGAACTCCTGAGACTTTGGCGGAGAGGATGATCTGGTCGTGGGCGACGCCTGCATCCTCAGCGAGAGTTGCGGAACGCAGTGCACTTTCGAGCATCGCGTCGATGTAGACCTGTTCGGCATCGCGCGGGTCGTCGAGCGCGCCGTTTGCCTCCATCAGCTGTGTAAGGAGGTCCTGGTCGAGGGAGCCCCAGTTCACACCGATGCGAATGGTTTTTCTGTTGTCGGCGGCGATGCCGGCGATCGTCCGGAAATTCTCGTCCCGCCGCTTGCTTCCGACATTGCCGGGATTGATTCGATACTTCGCGAGGAGCCTGGCGCATTCAGCGTATTTCGCGAGCAGCAGATGACCGTTGTAGTGAAAGTCCCCGATCAGCGGAACGCTCACGCCAAGATCGGCAAGCCGAGAGGCAATCTCGGGGACTGCAGCAGCCGCGTGTTCGTTATTGACTGTAATGCGGACGAGCTGAGAGCCGGCGGCAGCGAGATCTGCGACCTGGGCTGCAGTTGCGGCAGCATCGGCGGTATCGGTATTGGTCATGGACTGCACGACCACCGGATGCCCCGACCCAACGGGGACGTTGCCGACTCGAACTGTTACAGTCTTTCTACGGTTTCCGATTTCCAGCATTGGACCTTGCCCGGTTCAGACGCTAAAGCTAATTCGATAGAGCAGCACACGGGACGATAGCGCGCACCCAGCGGCGCAGGAGATGCCTGCTGAAGCCGTGAGTAATTCCCTGCCCTTTTGCCAGCATTCCAGCAAGGACCGAATCCGATGTCCGATGACGAGAAGCGCGTAACTGACGGCGACCCTGCGGACGACATGCCTCCAAGGCATGATATGTCTCCGGGCGATGATATGTCTCCGGGCGATGACATGCCTCCGGGCGCTGCCGAAGCTCGAGCAGATGAGGAGTCTCGAGCAGATGACAAGTCTCGAGTAGGCGACGAGTCTCAAGACGATAAGCCTCTGGTTGGTAAGAGCTCTGCACCGAGCGCAAAGCCTGATCGGGCAACGGTGCAAACCCACCGCGTGCGTCGTTGGGGGCTGACCATTCTTGTGCTGATCCTTATAGTGCCTGCGGTGATCTTTGGCGCGTGGGCGGGTGTCACGCTCAACTACTCCTATTCGAAGGGAGACAGAGCGGGATATATCCAGAAGCTCTCGCGCAAAGGCTGGCTTTGCAAAACCTGGGAAGGCGAGCTGGCGATGGTGAATCTTCCGGGTGCGATGCCCGAGATCTTTCACTTCAGCGTACGCAATGACTCGATTGCCCGTGTACTGCAGAGGAATATCGGAAAACGCGTTTTGCTCGCTTATGAAGAGCACCGGGGTGTACCGACGTCGTGCTTCGCGGAAACGCCCTACTATATCACAAATATGCGTTTGGCCGGTGAATGAACAATTTTCTATTGTCCCCTATGACAGAGGGTGATATAATTTCCGCCAGCAACCCGCGTCCGTGGGTCTTTTCTGAGAGCTGCGAGCGCGTTTCATTCGGTGGGTCCGCCCTAGTCCGGACTCGCCATCGGCTGTGTCCGGTGTGGAGCAATCTGTGGCGGACATTCATTACCAGGAGCAGGAATGCGTACGACCGGCAAAGTAAAATGGTTCAACGATGCGAAGGGCTTCGGCTTCATCACCCCCGATAACGGGCAGAAGGACTGCTTCGTTCACTACAGCGCAATCACGGGGAACGGCTTCAAATCCCTCGCTGAGGGCGACGCTGTAGAGTTCGACATCGTCGAAGGACAGAAAGGTCCTGCGGCGGAGAACGTCACAAAGAGCAGCTAAGGCGCGGCGTCATTCCCGCATCTTTGCCGGCAATGGGAGCGGAGCGTCCATAGGCGTTCCGCTCCCTATTTGCGTCGAGGCCGGCCACGGCGAGGAATCGGGCTGATCTCAACCGCGCGCTCGAGTCTGACATTCAGGTCGTTGGTGAGAGTCCTGATGTCCGCCTTGATCTCAATCGACAGCGCTCCCGCGAGCGTGATTCCACCTCCTCCCGCGTCAATGAGACGCTGAGCAGTTTCGAGCGCCTGGGGGAGAGGCAAGCCCAGGGCGCGCACAAGTCGCAGCGCAATATCAAGGTTAAGAAGCGCCATCGGTGTCACCCTTCGGGCAATCCCCTGCCTCGCTTGATGGACACCGGGGACCCGATGATGCGACAGCGTGTTGTCAACCCACTTGGAATTGACCCCTAGCGTAACAGCTGTAGTCGCAACGGTATACGCGCGCAGTTAAATAACCTTTTCAAAAAGGATTTTAAAATCTGGGGTCGGAGCACGGCTTGTGCAACCTTAGCGCGAATTCCGAGGTACTTCACGCAGGGCGCACTTCCCGTAAAACCCCGCACACACCTGAGACTCCTCGGCGATACTGAATCAGCACTCAACAGGAGCAGGAATCATGAGAAGGATCTGGATAGGATTAGTGCTCACGGCCGTGAGCTTGACCGGCGGGCAGCTTTCGGCACAATCACCCAAGCCGTTCTCGATCGGACTTGCCGGCGGTGCAGCCATCCCGGTTGGCGATCTGGCCGATTTCTACAACACCGGCTACAACGGTACGGCCTTCCTCGGTCTCTCATCTCTGGGGACGCCGATTGGTATCCGCATCGAGGGGATGTACAACAAGTTTTTCGGCCGCGATGACAACGGGTCATTCAATGAGCCGGATGCGCGAATTGCCGCGGGCACCGCAAACCTCGTTTACGGGTTGCCGGGAGTGGGAATCCGCCCGTATCTCATTGGCGGGGCAGGGTATTACTCGCTAAAACCGGGCGTCCCCAACGTCGAGTCGGAAAACGAGCTCGGCCTGAATGGTGGTATCGGCGCGATGTTTCCGCTCAGTGGCTTCAACACGTTCATCGAAGCGCGACTTCATCACGTGTTCACTGAAGTGAGCTCGACACAGTTCGTCCCGGTGACTTTCGGGATACTGTTCTAAAGGCAGGAGCCATCAAACAGAGGCGCCAGGGCAGCACGCTGGCCCCTTTTGATTGTTCGATTGTAATCAAACTGTCTGAAGGCTGAGCTCGTTTCCTCTGGGGGTATCCCGAACGGGCCGAATGGCTGCCCGTGCTGCCTCCAGCTGTGCCCGCACGGCCTCCGGTCCCGTCCCACCCGGAATATTTCGCCTCGCCACGGAGCTCACCGGGTCGAGCCACCGATATACGTCTTCCCCGAACAGCGAATGCGCAGCGGCGAATGAATCGATGGTCAGATCGTAAAGCTCGCAGGCTTCAGCCTCGGCCTGCCGGACGAGGGAGCCGACAGCCGAGTGAGCTTCCCGGAACGTTACTCCTTTAGTCACGAGGTAATCGGCGAGATCAGTCGCCATCATCGTGCTCGCCAGCGCCTGATGCATGCGGCGTTGATCGAAGGAGATTTCCGCAAGAGTTCCAGCGACGGCCGGCAGCACCAACGCCATGAGATCGACGGCATCGAACAAGGCACGTTTGTCGTCCTGTAAATCCTTGTTGTATCCGCTCGGAAGACCTTTGAGCATTCCGAGCATCGCGACAAGATCGCCGAGGGCGCGAGCGCCCGAGCCTCGAGCGAGCTCGAGAGCGTCGGGATTGCGTTTCTGCGGCATCATGCTCGAGCCTGTCGTAAACGTCTCGCCAAACCTCACAAAACCAAACTCACTCGATCCGTAGAGGATCAGATCTTCGGCCAGCCGCGAGAGATGCGCGGCAGTCAACGCCAGGGCAAAAAGCATCTCCGCGATGAAATCACGGTCCCCGACAGCGTCGATACTGTTCTGGGACAGCGATGTAAAGCCGAGGCTTCCCTGAAGGAGAACGCGCGAAATCGGGTATGCGGAGCCTGCGACCGCTCCTGAGCCGAGGGGAAGCACTGCAGTGCTTCGCGCGACAGCGGCGAGCCGGATGCGGTCCCGCTCCAGCGGCCAGAAGTGTGACAGCATCCAGTGTGCGGTTGAAACAGGCTGTGCCCGCTGAAGGTGCGTGTACGCCGGCATGTAAACCTGCTCGAGGTCCTCAGCGTGGCTGACCATTACCTGTTGGAGCGCACGAATTGACGAATCGAGTCGGGTGCAGGCTTCCATTGTCCACAGTCGCGTGGCGGTCGCCACCTGATCGTTGCGGCTGCGGCCAGTGTGCAGTTTGGATGCAACGTCCCCGACTTCCTCGTGGAGCATCCGGTCGATCATCGTGTGAACATCTTCGTCGGATGAATGAGCCTGCTCGCCGGCGGCAAGCCGGCTTCCGACGACGGCGAGCCCACGCTCGATATGCTTGCTTTCTTCGAGTGTCAGTACGCCCGCTCCCCAGAGAGCCATCGCCCAGGCCTGTGATAAGCGGATGTCTGCCGGCCAAAGGCGGAAATCAACACCGATCGAGCGATTGAGCGCGTTGAGCGCGTCAGCGGTTGGTGCAGAGAAGCGACCGCCCCAGAGCTTATGAGATCGCTCCTCATCCGGCATCAGCTCTAGTCTTGCCACGACGCCGCGAGAACCGGCGTCTCCTCGTGCGTGGAAACGGGAGCGACGGCACGTGCGGCGAGCTCCTGATCGCGCAGCGCGCGGACGCGGCTGGGCAGGGAATAGAGTCGTATGAATCCACCGGCATCGCTCTGTTTGTAGACGTCATCCTCGCCGAAGGTCACGAAGCGCTCATCGTAAAGCGCGTACTCGCTGGCTCGGCTGATGACAGTCACTGTGCCCTTGTACAAGCGGAGTGTGACGCCGCCGGTCACTCGTTCCTGCGTGACGTTCACGAATGCGTCGTAGGCTTCGCGCTCGGTTGTCCACCACCGGCCTTCGTAGACGAGATCGGCGTAGCGTGGAGCGATTGAATCCTTGGCGGAGAGAGTGCGTCGATCGAGGATGAGCTGCTCGAGCTCGCTGTGTGCCACATAGAGAAGTGTGCCCCCCGGCGTTTCATAAACGCCGCGGGATTTCATCCCAACCAGTCTGTCCTCGACGAGATCGATCCGTCCGACCCCGTGTCGTCCGCCAATTTCGTTCAGCGCAGTGAGGATGGCAACAGGGTCGAGGAAGGTTCCGTCGACTGCAACCGGAGTACCTTCACTGAAGCCGATTGTGACATCCTCGGGCTCGTCGGGCGCGAGCTCCGGCGCAGTGGTGAGCATGAAAAGGTCAGGCGGCGGCGGCTGACCCGGATCCTCCAGCACTCCGCCTTCGTGCGAGATGTGCCAGATGTTGCGATCTCGCGAGTATATCTTCTCGCGCGATGCCGTAACCGGGACCTTGTGCTTCTTGGCATACGCGAGTGCGTCCTCGCGGCTGCGGATATCCCACTCGCGCCAGGGGGCAATAACCGGCAGGTCCGGAGCAAAGGCGGCGTACGTGAGCTCGAACCGAACCTGATCGTTGCCCTTGCCGGTGCAGCCATGGGCGAGTGCATCGGCACCGATGCGCCGAGCGACCTCGACCTGGCGTTTCGCGAGCAAAGGACGCCCCATCGATGTACCCAGCAGGTATTTGCGCCCATAGACGGCGCCCGCCCGCAGGGTCGGCCAGATGAATTCCGAGACGAACTCGTGCCGCAGGTCCTCGATGTAGCACTCGTCGGCTCCGGAAGCGATGGCCTTGTCACGAACTCCTTCGAGCTCGTCGCCCTGGCCGATGTCACCGGCGACGCAGATGATCCGCGCGTCGTAATTCTCCCTGAGCCAGGGGACGATGATGGACGTGTCCAGGCCGCCCGAATACGCGAGTACGATTGTCTGAGTCATAGTCTCTAATAACTATTCAAGGATACCGTATATTTAATCAACACGCTCCTGAGCGTCAATGCAGAGCGGTGCGTTGGGCTCGCCGCCGGGCCGCCAGTGTGGTATCGTCCTCTAACGCGGCAAGGGGAGCATGGCGAACAAACGAGAACGACAGTCGGCGATACTCGAGATAGTCAACTCACGATTCGTGAGCAGCCAGGAGGATCTGCGAAAGCTCCTTCTGCACCGCGGCTGGGATGTAACTCAGGCAACTCTATCCCGCGACTTGCGTGAATTGAGGCTGGCTCGCGTTCCGACGCCGGAAGGGGCACGCTACGCGGTGACGGACGGGACAATCGAGGAGAGCCGGGTTGCGCTCGAAACCCTGCTGCCGCAGCTGTTTCTCCGGATCGATGGAGTGAGTGACATGATCGTGCTGCGAACCGTGCCGGGCGGTGCTCAACCGATTGCCGCGGCGCTCGACGGCGAAGGCTGGCCGGACGTGCTCGGTACCATCGGAGGCGACGACACCATTCTGATAGTCTGTCGTTCTGGAGTCGCGCGTGACCGCGTTCTGCGGCGCTTGAAATCCCTGGCCGGCGAGCCCTGAGTAGCAGAGTAGTCTGAAGCCGCGGCGGGATCGATTCCCGCGGACAGTTCCGCATTGACGCCATCGTACTGCAATGTTATGCATTAAAAGTGCATAAATTTCCGGTCGGCGTCCTTGGCGCCAGCGGCTACGCTGGGCGCGAGCTCTGCAGCCTCGTGCTGAATCACCCGCAGCTCGAGCTTGCCTTCGCGTCAGCGAACTCCCAGGCAGGGCAGAAGGCGCACATCGCTGGACGAGAGATCGATTTCATTCACAACGATGAGTCGGTACTGCCCGACGCGGCTCTCGTATTCAGCGCATTGCCGCATGGTGCGTCGTCGGAATGGGTGGATCGCGCCAGCGCGAGCGGAGCGAAGGTAGTCGACCTGTCGTCCGACTTGAGGCCGGGAAACGGCCATGCCAACGGAGTGCCTTACGGGTTGACCGAGCTTGCGAGAGAAACGGTGGGACCCGCGCCGGTCGTGTCCAACCCCGGCTGTTATCCGACAGCGATCCTCCTCGCCTTAGCCCCACTGATCAGGAAGGGGTACACGCTGCCGGGCGCGACGATTTCCGTTTCAGCCGCGAGCGGCGTCACAGGAGCCGGCTACACAGCACGGCCCGAACTGATGTTCGCCGAAGTTGCCGAGGATTTCCGGGCGTACTCGGTGGCAAACGAGCACCGTCACCTCCTGGAGATGCGAGCAGTGCTCGCCCGCCTCGGTGCTGACAATGACCTGCTGTTCGTTCCTCACCTGCTGCCCGTTGCGCGCGGCATCCTTGCCACGATCACGGTTCCGGTGACAGAGCAAATCGATAAGCCTCTCGAGATCTGGCAGGACGCTTATTCGAGCGAGCCATTCATCGAGATAACGCGTGAGACGCCTGCGCTTCGCGATGTAGTTCGGCGGAACGTCGTTCGCATCAGCTGCGCGGTTGCGAAAGGAATTCGACAGCCCACACTCATCGTCATTGCAGCGATCGACAATCTCGTGAAGGGTGCCGCAGGCCAGGCAGTCCAGAATGCGAACATCATGCTTGGCATCGATGAGACAATGGGCTTGCCGGCATGAAGACTGTCATCAAGATCGGAGGCAGGGCGCAGGCGTCGGCCCGCCTTCCCGAGCGAATTTCCGCCGCATGGAGCGAGCATCCGGCGTCGTTCTGTATCGTGCACGGCGGCGGGGACGAGATAAGTGCTTTTCAGCGGCGTGTCGGCTTGAACCCGTCATTCGTGAACGGACGCCGGGTCACAACCAGTGAGGATATGACGGTCGTTCGAATGGTTCTGTCCGGACTCGTCAACAAGAAGCTCGTCTCGCACCTCGTTGTGGCAGGCGCTCCAGCCGTGGGAATTTCCGGTGAGGATGCGGCGATGTTCACCGCGAGCCGCATCGATTCGCTCGGGTACGCTGGTATTCCGGCGGCGGTGAACATCGAGCTGATACAGACTCTGCTCGCCGCGGGCTACCTTCCGGTGATCTCGCCGCTGGCGAGCGAAGAGGGCGGGGAAACGGGCGAAGCGCTCAATGTGAACGGCGACGACGCGGCTGCCGCCATCGCAATCGCGATGGGTGCATCGGAGCTTCTTTTCGTCGCGGATGTCGAAGGTGTCCTGGATGAAAGCGGCCGCCCGATGACGTGTCTCGACAAAAACGGAGCGACGGACCTCGCCGGCAAGGGAGTGATCAACAGTGGAATGCGCGCGAAGCTCGAAGCCGGTTTTGCAGCGCTGGCCGCCGGGGTAGAACGCGTGCGCATTTCCACGATGGATGGACTCAGCGATCCCGGCACAGGCACGCTGCTCTCGCTCGAGCAGAGCGCAGTACGATGACTTCTGTGACGAGCAGAGATTTGTCGAACGGTGTCCCGGCTGTGGGGCCGACCGAGTCGGTTCTGGGAACCTACAAGCGCTCGCCGATGCAGCTCGTGCGCGGGGCCGGCGTCGAGCTGTTCGATTCGAACGGGAAGGCGTATCTCGATTTTGCGAGCGGCATTGCGGTGAACGCGCTGGGTTACGGAGACGAAGCCATCCGGAAGGCGATTATCGCGAGTCTCGATACCGGTCTGGTGCACGTCTCGAATCTCTATCGCACGGAGCCAGGTGAAGAGCTCGCGCGATTCCTCGTGAATGAGTCATTCGCCGAGAAGGTGTTTTTCTGCAACTCAGGCGCGGAGGCAAACGAAGGTGCCTTCAAGTTCGCACGACGCTGGGGCAGAAGTGCGGGCTCGGACGCAAAGACGGGAATAATCGCGTTGCGGGGGAGCTTTCATGGCCGGTTGTTCGGGTCACTCGCCGCAACCGACCGTCCAACGTATCGTGCCCCGTTTCGACCTCTGGCCGGAGGGATCAGCATCTGTGAGCGCGACCTCCGGATCCTCGATTCAGCTCTCGATGGAGAGACTGTAGCAGCCCTGATCCTGGAGCCGGTTCAGGGCGAGGGCGGCGTGCGAGTGCTGGAGATGTCATTTCTGCACGAGCTGCGGCGGCTCACGGCCGACCGTGGGATCGCGCTGATCTTCGACGAGATACAATGCGGACTAGGGCGTCTCGGGACTTTCTTTGCGCACCAGAGCTTCGATGTCGTTCCAGACATGGTGACGCTGGCGAAGCCGCTCGCCGGAGGATTGCCGATGGGGGCGACTCTCGTCTCTGGTGAAATCGCATCGACCATCAAGTCCGGCGATCATGGCACGACATTCGGCGGCGGCCCTCTTGTGTCGAGCGTTGCGTTGGAAGTTGTACGTCGTCTCTCAGACCCGATGCTGCTCGCATCGGTGCGTGACAACGGCGTCTGGCTGGGCGAGACTCTCCGCGCAATCGCTCGACGCACCGGGAAGGTTCGCGCGATCCGTGGAATGGGATTCATGTGGGGCCTCGATGTCGTAGAGCAGGCGAGTGCGGTGATAGAGCGCGGCTGGGATGCAGGGTTGCTCGTCATCAGCGCCGGAGATCACACCATTCGACTGCTTCCGCCGCTCGTCATGACACGCGAAGAGCTGGGCAAGGGAGCCGGCCTGCTGGAACAGATTCTGACCTGACGCCGATCGCGCTCGCAAAACGGTGTTCGCACCACAGGCAGGCAAGCGCTAACATAGAACGTTCACTTACCGGACAGCTCCAATGCTCCGTCGTCTTTGTGTCCTTGTGTCGATCGTCGTCCTGGTTGGGAGCTGCGCGAGTCAGTCGCCGCCGGCAATGACACCCGATGCCCCCGTGTCCTCCGACACGGTCGAAGCCCGGCGCCTGTTCGAGGAAAACATCGACGCTATTCACAAGCGCGACCGGGCCCGCTACCTCGCGACCTATATTCACTCGCCAGCTCTGGCGCGAAACGGATCTGCCGGGTTGGAGCTCGGATACGCGGACTGGAGTGCAACGCGAGACACGACCTGGCCCGACACACTCGTTGCCGAGAGAATGCGGGTCGTGCCGGTGGCGCGTGGGGTTGTCTTCGGTACGTACTGCTATCGCGTTACGCAAAACCGTGTCACGACAAGCGGAGTTTCCGAGCGCGTCTTCATCAAGACGCTTACCGGCTGGAAGATCGCGGTCACGACTGCCTTCGGACTGCCTGTCGGTGCACCGGCGCAATGCAAGTAACATCAGATCAAACCGGGCGAACGTTGTAATGCGACAGAGTCGACCGACTCTCAAGGGGCTGTGGCACGCGTTTGATGAAGCGGCATTCGGACAGGATCGCACTCTCAATCTTCGAGAGTCGCTTCCATCGGGGGCCGATGCCCGTGCACGCGCAGAATCGTGGCTGCGCATGCGGCAGGTGATGAAATCCGGAGAGGTTCTGGTGATCACGGGCCGGGGGAACCAGAGCGCAAACGGGATTGCCGTCGTGAGGGATGCTGTGCTTGCCCTCATGCCTTCGCTTCGCCGCCGGGGAGTCGTGAAGAGCTGGCGTGAGCATACCCAGGGTTCGATCGTAGTTACTCTGGCACCCGTTGCGGACCTGCTTGGCGCACCGAAACGGAACGGCGATCGCGTCACGACGGGCGTTAGTCATCCCGATCAAACCGTCCCCGCGCCGTTGGCCGCGCTCGAGCCGGAAACTCTGGCGCTTCTACATCGCCTGGCGGTCGAGACAATCGAATCGCTTGGAGTCAGACATCAGGAATCCTTCGTCGCAGACGAGATGCAGGCGATTTTCGCGAAGCTTTCGGTGACGCTTCCGGTCAGTGCTGACAGGGAAGGGACGCTCCGGCGCGCGATAAGCCGCGCGATCGAGGATATCGAGGGCTCTCACTGACTCGAGGTTGCCGGGTGATATAAGGGCTCCAATAAATTCCGGCGGTCACGGCGGCCCGGACATTGCGAGACTACCGCTCTGCTCATGTCGATTTCAATGAGAGCGCAAGGTCGCAAGAGATTGCAGAACGGGTCAAGCCTGACGGCCGCTGACCTGGCGGCCCTCGGGGCATACGGGGCGAAAACCTCCTGGCCCGCGAATTTTCAGATCTATCAATGCAACGCGAAGGCCGAGGGCTTCTCGGTGGTTTTGCGCGGGCACGTCATTCTGCGCAACAGAATGCGCTCCGGCCGTGGATTCGTTCCGGCAGTCGTCACTGCGGGAGAGACATTCGGCATCGAAGGTTTGACGCCAAAGATGACATATGTCACGGATGCGCTCGCCGCAGAGGATACCGAGACACTGTTCCTCTCGACGGAGAAATTTCGCGAGTTCGTCCGCGAGAACCCGAGCGAGGCGCTGACCCTCGTCGCCCAGCTGCTTGCCGAGCGTGCCCAGTTTCTCGAGCGGCTGCACGAGATGGCATCGCAAAATGTGGAGCAACGTCTCCTTGCCGCGTTGAATCGACTGTCACGGGATGATTCGTTCCTTGCGCGCGACGGCAGCCTGAAGCTCGAGGTTCGACATCATCGTCTGCTTTGCGAGATGGTTGGTGCAACGCGTGAGTCTATCGCGCTCGCTCTCGGCCGACTCGTCGGCTCTGGTACGGCCACCCGGAACGGTGCGGCTTTTCTCGTACCTTTGTCGGCGCTGGGCGGTCATCTTTCCGACAGTGCCATAAGAGACGGCGCGATCCCCGTTGCGGATGAGCGTTGGAGGCCATCACCATAGGGAATGTCTGAAAGCGGAGATTCCGCCTACAAGATCATCCCTGGTGCCGACGCGATAGACCTTCCGGGGTCAGGATCGCGCGGAGTGCTTCTCCTGCACGGCTTTGGCGATACACCCCAAACGTTCGGACTCATCGCGAAAGACCTTCACGCCGCGGGCTTCGGGGTTCGCGCTCCGCTCCTGCCGGGTCACGGACGCTCGATCGAGGCGTTTGTCGTATCGCGCCGCAGCCAGTGGCTCGAGTTCGCGCGGGCAGAGCTCGCGGCTTTCCGTAAGCGATACGCGGTTGTAAGTGTCGTTGGTCTGTCCATGGGAGCTGCGCTCGCCGCTGTGCTGGCGGCTGAAAATCCTGATCTACGCGCTCTCGTGTTGATTGCCCCGTACTTCGGCATGAGACTGAACTACCGAGCTGCTTCGGTATCACACTGGATCTGGGGGCCAATCGCCGGGACCGTCAAGTCGAAGAGCCCGGGCTCCATCAGGGATCCGGTGGAGCGTGAAAAGAACCTCGGATATGGTGTGTATACCGGGCGGCTATTGTATGAGCTGTGGCGGCTTGCCCGGCTGGCGCGTCTGTCGCTGCCGAAGATTCAGGTACCCACTCTCCTGATTCAGTCCCGGGAGGATCCTCGGGTCGCGCCGTCGATAGCAGAGCGCACTCTTGTCTCTCTGGCAGCAAATGACAAGCGACTCGTGTGGACCGAAGGGGCGGGCCACATAATCACAGTCGATTATGGTCGTGACCGCGTTTTCGAAGAAGTGCGCGCGTGGCTGCGCGTTCACATGTGAAACGAGCGGGCGACCGCGTAACTCCGCGCGGTCGCCAGCCCCGGTCTCAGGTGTGTTCCTGGACGAACTCCTTGGTTGCGTCGACAGCAGATGTAACGCCCTCGCGGGCCTGCTCCACAACGCCGGTTGCAACGCGCTGCACACGCTCGGCGATCGATTTCGCCTGAGTCGTTACGCGTTTCGCTACGCTCTTTTTACGCGTCGCGCGTCGCCGGCGCGTGGTTTTCCGCGCAGTCGCCTTACGTGCTGCTCCAGCGCTCTTCCGTGATGACCGAGAACTCTTGCGCGACGAACCTGCTTTGCGTGCGGTAGTACGTGTGCGTGAGCGAGTCGATCCCTTTGCACTCGAGCTCTTACGCCGCGTGGCTGACCGTTTTCGAGCGCCGCCCCGTCCTGCCGACGACTTCTTGCTGGCACTCTTGCGACCGCTTGTCTTTCGGGCGGAAGTCTTACGCTTCCTGCCACCTTTTGAACCACCGCGCGATGATTTCTTGGCTGCAGCCATGATCCGAGCTCCGAGTTAGAAATGTTTCCATCTCCCAAACGTCAAAGGCTATAGCAACTTCCGCGCACAAAACTTTGGTGTTGGCGGAAACACCGCCTGAGACCGCTGGAATTGACGACTCCTTGGCGCTATGAGAGCGCTAGAGTCTCTCCAGGACTCAGCTGCCGAAGCCGGGAGGTGGGTAATCTGGCCGCCGTCCATGCATGGAGCAGATGTCGGGGCGGCTCGTCGAGGGGCTCATCCGTAAGGCGAAACGTGCCCCAGTGTGAAGGCACGAAGACGCATTCGGCGGAGCCGTCCGTTTCCGAAATCCGAACATAAGCCTCGGTTGCGTCCTCGGGATTCATGTGCACAGGCCGCATAAACCAGCGCGGCTCGTAGGCGCCAATAGGCAGGATCGCCACGTGAAGAGGACCGAAACGACGCGCAATATTGCCGAATTCCGGATGCAAACCCGTATCCCCGGCAAAGAGCACCTGTTTGCCGGCCAGGCCGATGACCCATCCTGCCCAGAGCGTGGAATTGCGGTTCCAGGGGTAGCGTCCTGAAAAATGCTGGGCAGGAGTACAATCGACTGAGATGCGGCCAAGTGTCCTGCTGTGCCACCAGTCCATCTCAGCGACATTGGCCGCGCCACGCTTGCGGAGAAAAGCACCGACCCCAATAGGCGCAATCCACTGCGCGCCCGGATAACGCGCGGTAAGGCGTCGTACGGTCGCGCTATCGAGGTGATCGTAGTGGTCATGTGACAGAAACACAGCGTCGATTGCGGGCAACGCATCGAAGCGCAGCCCCGGTGCCGAATGTCGGCGCGGTCCCGCAAACTGGACCGGAGATGCCCGGTCACTCCAGATTGGATCTGTAAGGACGCTCAATCCGGCCGATTGAATGAGGAAGGTGCTATGACCTATCCAGGTAATGGAGAGCCTGGCGTCTTCGGCGGGTGTCGTTGCGCCGGGTGTCGTTGCGGCGGGTACCGATGAAGGGATGTCATCCGAAGCGGACTGGCGCCGACGAGAGACCATCCATTTCAGGAGGCCTCGTGCGCCCTGCGGCTGCGACTCGGGCCATGGATTGCGAAAGCTACCTTCCGCGTGGTGATGCGATGGTAGTGAAACGCCAGGTAGTTGATCCCAATTCATGATTCAACCCCAACACAGAAACAGCAGCGGAGAATTGCACGAGCTCAGGATACGATGACTTCTTTCGCCGCTCCCAGATTCTCCGACAAATGATCGAGCCTCCGCATACCAACAAGAGCCGCGCAGAGCGGCAACGGCATCGTTCTGACGAAGGCCAGCGCACGCTGGGCGTCCGTTGTCAGGGAGGGAAAAGCCACAGCGAGCTCGGACGGCAATCCGCGTGTCAGCTGTGATTGCATGAGGGACGCGCTGGCCACCACGGATACGCCGAGAGCAGCCGCAGCCTCGAGCAATGACACACGCTGTCCGTCGACGGTTTGAGTCGGGAGTCGAACCGCTTCCGTCATCGCGAGATTGAGCGGCAGCTGGACGACGCGAAAATGGTGATCGTCGCCGCCTGTCTCGCGCGCTACTTCGACGAGCTCCTCGAGATTCAGGTGCCCGGGTGAGGCGGGGTCTAGACGAAAGCCGTGCCACGTCGCGCACCCGTAACACTGAATCGTCCCTCGGCGCACCTGGGATTCGAGCTCGGCGAATGCGCTCGTGATGACACTTCGGAAGCGCGGGCGATCGAGAGCCACGCGTTGCTGCTCGGGGTTGTGGAGATAATAGATGTCAATGGTAGCGAGGCCGAGATTCATGAGACTGCGCTGGATCTGGTTCGCGAGGAATGCGGGGTTGAGCGAATGGCCACCGCTGACGACATCCTCCGCGGTCATGATCCCCTTGTCGAAGTATTCGCTCGCGAGATAAACGTCGTACAGGTGGCGCGATTCAGGCGGTGACCCCTCCAGCGGGATGTATCCACCTTTTGTTGCGACGACGATCTCATCACGCTGCGCGAGACCAACGTCTACAGCTTTTCGAATCGCTTCGCCGACAGCACGCTCGGATCGCTGGCAGCGATAGTTGATGGCGGTGTCCAGGAGATTGAGACCGTGCTCCAGACCGGCTGCCAGGACGGTCACGTATCTTGCATCCTCGACATCGTCACAGTCGCCGAGATATGTACCCATGCCAATCGATGAAACCGACACGTTGCTGCTCAATCCACGGTAGAACTCGGGGGAATAATCGGCAGAAAACCGCTGGACGAATCGCTTCGTTCCAGCGGCGGTGGCGTGTCCGGCAATTGCACTCCCGCGAGCTCTTTGGTGCTTCGATCGCGTTTCAGCCTGGGAGTTCGGCATGTGACCGACACGCTACCGGCAAAGGCTGATGACCGCAAGAGCAGCACTTCTTCTGATCGGTCTCTCGGCGTGCGCGTCCGGCGGGACATCGAACACTGATCCGGTAGCGGTCGCCACCGCGGTCCGCATGGATACTCTCCCGACTGTAGTAATGACGTTCCCGAGAGAAACGCGGAGCCAGGCGACAAATCCGTTCCATCCGCTGTCGGGCCGTGAAGTCCCCGGACCAAACGACACGATGATGCAGCTCTCGCTGCCCGCGCCGCTCAGGCCGAAAGGCGGCACGACGACGATCACGATGGACTTCAGCTTCCGAGTGCCCGAGCATGGCTCGGACAGACTGGGTCGTGACGGTGCACTTTACGAGATAGCCCAATGGTATCCGAGGATGGCGGTTTACGATGACGTGACAGGCTGGAACACCGACCCGTACCTCGGTCAGGGAGAGTTCTATCTGGAGTACGGTGACATCGATTTCGCGATTACCGTGCCCGCGGGCTACACCGTTGCAGCAAGTGGAACCCTGCAGAATCCGCGAGAAGTTCTGATTGCTCTCCAGCGTGAGCGACTCGCCAGAGCAGCGAGCACGCAGGAAGTAGTCGCAATAACTCCACAGGCCGAAGCCAGGGCGCGACCGGCGCTTTTCGACTTCGCCTTCCGCGAGTACATCCGCAGCTGGGCTTTCAAACATCCAACGCCTGGTGATTTCTTCAGGACCATCGAAAACGCTGCCGGTGGTGACCTGTCGTGGTACTGGCGCCAGTTCTGGTACACTACTGAGTTGCTCGACGTCGCCATCGACAGCGTGACTCAGCGACCGCAGGAAGGGAGCATGTCGTAACCGTCGCACTGCGCCGAACGACCGCGGTGCTGTTGCCAGTTCGCATTCGGCTGAAATACGCGAGTGGCAGCACCGGTGACTTCATTCTTCCGGTCAACATCTGGGCGAACGGCGATCGTTTTGACGCGACTCTCACGGCGCCGGCCAGAGTGGTAGGTGCGAGGCTTTAGCCGGATCGATCGGTGCCGGACTGGAACCCTGACAACGACGCTTGGGGAGATGCGCCGCCGAACGAGCCGCAGCGCGCGGTTACGCGACCTTAGCGGCGCGTATCAGCGGGTCTCAAATCAAACTGTACCAGCATTCTGCGGCATGGTTTGGTTGGCAGCCCTCTGAGCGATCCGGTAGATTGCGATTCGAACAAGCTGTCGAACACACATCGGAGCGTGGATAGAATGCCGGATTTTGGAAGCTGGGCAGCAGATTGGTGGAAGCCGATTCTGTTCATTGTCATCGCGGGACACATCACGAACGTTTGCGTCACGATCTTCCTGCACCGCTCGCAAACACACAGAAGCGTCAAGCTGCATTATCTCGCCGCTCTTCCAATGCGCCTGTGGCTCTGGCTGTCGACGGCGATCGTCACGAAGGAATGGGTCGCCTGTCATCGCAAGCACCACGCATTTGCCGACCGGGATGGCGATCCGCACAGCCCGTTGATGGAGGGACTGCGCAACGTCGTCCTCAAGGGCGCCTTCTACTATAGAAAGGCAGTACGCCAGCCGGGGGTTCTCGAGAAGTATGGGAAGGGAACGCCAAACGACTGGCTGGAGCGATATATCCTGTCGCGGCTCAACTGGGTTGGGATTGTCGTCATGCTGCTTGCGGACGTCTATCTCTTCGGCTTCTTCGTGGGCCCACTCGTGTGGGGGATTCAGATGATATGGATCCCGTTCTGGGCAGCCGGCATCATCAACGGCGTTGGTCACGCCGTTGGCTATCGGAACTTCAACGTCAAGGACGCAAGCCGCAACATCTCGCCTATCGCGATCTGGCTTGGCGGCGAAGAGCTTCACAACAACCACCACCACGATCCACATTCGGCAAAGTTCAAGGCAAAGTGGTACGAGCTGGACATCGGGTGGGTGTACCTGCGGCTGCTCTCGTTCTTCGGTCTGGCGAAGATCGAGTACGCCGGCTCATAACTTTTCGTGCCGACCGTTACCTGCGCGCGGTGCGGGCATGCGCGCGAAGGATTCGAAAAGGCCCCCTTTCCGGGCGCTATCGGCGCCCGGATTGTGGCCGAGATCTGCCGGCAGTGCTGGGCAGACTGGGGTAAACAGCAGACGATGCTGATCAATCATTACGGGCTCGACGTGATGGATCCGCAGGCCCGCACGTTTCTGACACGCAACATGTCGGCGTTTCTCTTCAAGACCGGCGAGAACGCCGACATCGACACGAGCAAACAGGGAACGATCTCCCACTGAAGCATGTCGAGCCGTAGCGCCTTAGCGCTGGCTGCCGTACTGGCCTCGGGCTGTGCGCCCGCAACAGCTGGCGGCCCTGGCGGTCCGGCCGGACGGGGTGCTCCAGCTGCGCCGCCTGCGGCACTCAGTGTGACACCCGTCTCTGCAGCCGAGGCGGCCGCATGGGCGGATTCTGTCCTGAGGACCCTCACGCTCCGGGAAAAGGCCGCGCAGATCGTCTGGCCCAGCGTGTATGGCGATTACACTTCCGGCAATTCGCCACAGTGGCAGCGTCTCACGACGTATGTGACCGGCGAAAAGGTTGGGGGCTTCACAATTTCGGTCGGGTCACCCACCGAGGTAGCAGCCAAGCTCAACGCCCTTCAGGCCATGAGCCGAATTCCTCTCCTTTTTGGCGCGGACCTGGAGGCTGGGGCGGGCTTTCGTGCCCGGGGCGGGTACTTCATCCCGAACGCGATCGACCTTGGCGGCGCGGTGGTCGCTCCGCCGGAGATGGCGATTGGGGCGACGGGCGATACGGTCCTGGCGTTCGAGGAAGGGAAGCTGACCGCGCGTGAAGGCCGGGCGCTCGGAATCCACATCGCTTACGCCCCGGTACTGGACGTCAACAACAATCCCGCCAATCCGGTCATCAACACCCGCTCCTACGGTGAGGATCCACAAACGGTGGCCAGGCTCGGGGCTGCCTTCATCCGTGGCCTTCAGGCCAACGGGATGATAGCAACCGCAAAGCATTTCCCCGGTCACGGCGATACGGAAGTGAACTCGCACCTCGCCCTCCCTGTCGTAACGGTGAGTCGAAGTAGGCTTGATAGTGTCGAGTTGATACCATTTAAGGCTGCCGTCCAGATCGGCGTAGGCGCCATAATGACGTTCCATGGCGCAATGCCGGCTCTCGATTCGAGTGGAGTTCCGGGCACACTGTCGGCGAAGGTTCTAACCGGTCTGCTGCGGAACGAGCTGCAGTTTCAGGGGATCATCATTTCAGATGCGATGGACATGCGAGGGGTGCTCGACAAGTACGGTGCCGTGGACGCTGTAAAGCGAGCGATCGAGGCCGGGTGCGACGTCCTGATACAGCCACTCAACATTTCGCAGACGATCGACGCGGTTGTGGCAGGAGTGACAGAAGGGCGGTATACCGAGGCGCGGCTCGACCAGTCGGTCCGGCGAATCCTGATGGCGAAGGCCGGCCTGGGCCTTCACCGGGCGAAGCTGGTGGATCTGAACGCGCTGAGATTCGTCGTTGGCGACAGTGTGCATGTGAACATGGCCAACCGCATAGCGGAAAAATCGATAACCCTCGTCAAGGATTCGGTCGGGCTTGTTCCTCTCAGCCTGCCTCCAACGACTCGCGTTCTCTCGGTAACGGTGGGCAGAAGGGCGGATTTGTCGGCTGGCGTAGCCTTCAACGCCGAGCTGCGAGCCCGCTTCACGGGACTGCGCACGGAGTTTCTGACAGCCGAGAACGTGACTGCCGATTATGCACGAGTTGAACGGGCCGCCGACTCCGCGGATGTAGTGATCGTCAGCTCATACGTCGGACAGGTCTGGGATGCTGTTTCGGCAGCCGCGCCACAAACTTTCACAAACTTCGTAGAGCGACTTGCAAAAGGCCGGCGAAAGCTGATCGTCGTTTCTTTCGGAAACCCGTATCTGCTTCAGCAGATTCCTGTTGCTCCGACGTATGTCGTTGCGTGGGGCGGCTTCCCGGGCTCGCAAACTGCGGCGGCACGCGCACTTCTCGGTCTAGCGCCAATAACGGGAAAGCTGCCGATCTCGATTCCGCTTCCCGGAGGGTTGCGGACTATTCCGCGCGGCGCCGGAATCCAGCGTGCCGCGGCGTCGAGATAATCAATAGTATTCTGTTGACGCTCCGCTCATGCGGCCGTATATAGCGCTGCTCAGCGACCCTTTATTATTGTCAACTAGATAATAATCGCTTCGCCCCTTGACATTAGTCCTATTTAGTGACTAATTCTGGGTACCATGCCCGAGCGTCGCGGCAGGAAGTCCTCCTACACAATCGATCTCGTTCTCTTTACCGCGCTGAAGGATCAGCTCGCGGTCCTCTTGTGGCGAACGCCCGAAGAAAAGGAGAAGTGGTCGCTTCCGTGGGAGATGCCCACCTCGGACGGCACGCTCGAGGACGCCGCCGGAAGGATCGCCGCAAATGCGCTGGGCGTAACGCCGAGCTGGCTGGAGCAGGTCTGCGCCTTCGGAGACGAGAAGCGGCACCCGTCCGAAACTGAAATTTCAGTTGCTTTTGCGGGTCTGGTGCCAGCCGGAACCCCGCCGCCCGTTGGAGGCGCCTACGCATGGTTCCCGATTGGCGAGCTCCCCACGCTCGCCCCCAGGCATCGCGAAATGCTCGACTCGGCTGCTGCCACCATCCGACTTCGAATGGATCACTCCCCGGTCGCATTCAGACTTCTCCCGGCGACCTTTACGCTGGGCGAGCTGCAGCACATGTACGAGCTGCTTCTGGGCAAACGTTTGCACAAGGCCAGTTTTCGCAGGGCGCTTCAGGCTGCCTGGCTGGTTGAGCCTACGGATGAGTGGCGGACCGAAGGGCGCGGCCGTCCGGCACAGCTTTTCCGTTATGCTCCGAGGAAACGACGACCCACTCAGCGGGGTATAAGATTGGACCTGCTCACCTCCTAGAAAAAGGATGAGCCATGCAATGGAAAGACTGGAAGCTATTGCCTTTTGAGTGTATTAGTTGCAATGTGTACCTAAGGGTTAGGTAGCTTTTCCCGGGGCCTATCGATGCTCGCGTATCTGGACAGCCTCTGTGCTGCACTATTAGCGCGAAATACCGAAGAGATCCGACGCCTACTTGCACACCCCATGGCGCAGGACCTCCCTCGGCGCGTACGCGAAGAAGCAGTGGCTATCTCGCGTGCGGGCCGCCGCAGTTTCATGGCCCCGGTGAACGCCCTTCACCTCTATTACAAGCTGACGCACATGGTGGACGAGAACAGCGACTCGACGTCTACCGAACCCGAGAAAACGTCTCCGCCAGCCGCTGACACAGGCCAGATCGAGCTTCCGCTCCGAAAGGTGGGCAGCCGCTAGCTCAACGCCTTGAGGGAGTTGGGCTTTTTCATCGCCGCAGCCCAGACGTCTCCGACTTCGGCGAAGCGCGCCGGCGCTGTCTCGATCGTAAAGTCCCGCGGGTCCAGATCATCCGTCAGCTCGTCCCACGCGAGCGGCGTCGAAACCATAGCGTCGGGGTTTGCGCGCGCCGAATAGGCACCTGCTACAGTCTTGCCGATGATGTTCTGGAGATAGTCGACGTAAACAGTCGTCGCTCCTCTCGCCTTAACCGAGCGTTCGATGGTTGCAACCTTCGAATACGCCTCGGCAACTCTGGTGGCAATTATTTGCGCGACAAGGGTCGCCGCCTCATTCGGAGTTTTGGGAGGCAGAGGTAGATAAACATGAAGCCCCGATGATCCGGAAGTCTTCAGGGCCGCGTGAAGACCAAGCTTGTCGAGCGCCTCCTTCACCCAGCGGGCGACCTGGATAACCCGGCTGAAGGTTGCCCGCGGTCCCGGATCGAGATCGATGATTGCGTAATCCGCGAAGTCGAGCGGCTGGAGACGTGAATGCCACGGGTCGACCGAGACGGCACCGAGCTGCACGGTATAGAGGAGCGTGTACAGGTCGCCGCCAACGATCCGGAGATTGGTGGATCCACCCTGAGTCTCGATGGTCTCGACCCGGACGCCTTCAGGGGTCTCTCCGGCATTCTGCTGGAAGAAAGCCTGTCCGTCGACGCCGTTCGGAAACCGCTTGAGCACGAGCGGCCGGTCTTTCATTACGGGCAGCACGAGCGGGGCGACCGTCGCGTAATAGCGCATCAGGTCACCCTTTGTCAGCTTCCTTTTGGGGAAGAAGACTTTCTTCAGGTTGGTAACAGCCAGGCTCTGCCCCTCGACCTCAACCGTACCACTCCCGGGGCCATCCTCAATTTCCTGTAAGCTCCGGGTCAGTCCCGTGAGCGCGGCCGAGCGAGGCTTTCGGGTGGTCGTCTTGCGGCTGAGCGAGTCGAGAGGTCGTCCTTGTGAAGCATCCGAAAGCTGATGTGATCGGCTCGGACGGAGGTGCGCAGCTCGACCGGGATGTTCACGAGGCCAAATGCGACTGATCCCTTCCAGATTGCGGCCATGCGCGCCCCTCGAAAAAGTTTCTTTGGACGCTGTGAGAGAAAGCAAATCGAATGCCGCTGTGGAAGATCATTTTTGTGACAACGGATCCATCGAATCCGTTCAACAAAAAGCCCCGGCGTTTGCCGGGGCCTTAGAGCGGAGCGGATCATGCGCTACGCGACCTTTGTCACGTCGGCTGCCTGCGGACCTTTCTGACCTTGAACGACCTCGAACTCAACGCGATCGCCCTCGGCGAGAGACTTGAAACCACTGCCTGATATTGCGCTGAAGTGTACGAACACGTCAGGCCCTCCTTCTCGCGAGATGAACCCGAATCCCTTCGCGTCGTTGAACCACTTCACCGTTCCCGTGATGCGTGCCATGACCGATCCCTTTCCCTGATGGGAGAGCTAACTGTACGTGCTCTCCGACAATGCTGAGGAGAGCGGCGGGCCCCGAGGCCGCAATCCGCTTCCTCCGGTGCCCTCGAAAGCGCTTGAACGCGCTCTCGGCTGACTATCGTATCAGCGCGGCAAATTCTGTGCAATTGTTTAAGAAATTCAGCTTACGGGCTGGAGTTGGGTCAGGCAGCGCCGGCAACGTAGCGGGCGGTGCGTCCACAATTACTGCACCGGAGCGTCACGTGGGTCATCGGCCTTGGCGGATGTTGTCCCGGATCGCGCTCGATGGTTCCGGAACACGAGGGACAGCTGAGCGGCGTTCCGGACCGGTCTCTGCTGACCAGATGAAGGACTTGCGCGGGATTGTACGTATTTGGACGCGGCTTACGCATCGGCACTCCGATGACCTGAGCTTCTCTGCCACTATCAGAGGCTCCGGGTGAACAGTTTTTGTGTCGCTGAACCAACTCAGGGGAAGATCGAATCAACCCGGCTTGCAGCCTGGATTGGACTTCTTCTGACTGTTCTATCGGGGTGCGGGCCAAGGGCCAACATCCCGCTGCGACCTGCTGGTTTGCCCGGGCTCCTGTCAGCATCCGATAGTGGCGCGGTGCTGGCGCGAAGCCTGGCACCGGTGTTGTACCTCCAGCGTGATGAAACGTTCCCGCTCGTCCGGTCTGTGGCAGTTATCCATCCCCAGAAGCGGATAATTGCCTATCACCTGCTGTGGCGGGATGACATCAATGGGTCGTGGATACCGCTGACCGTGCCTACCGACCAGGAAATTGTGTGGGTCGGCTATGACTCGACCAATGTGCCCACTGAAGTGTGGACGTACTGGCACGGGACAATTCTGCACACTGTGTGGCTGAGGAGTCAGGTCGCGATCAACGTGCAGTGGGGAAAGCATGGATCGCTGCCGCGAGGCATCGATGAGTCAGATCTGCCGGCATTTCGGACGCTCAACTTCTTCTACGCCTCAACGATGTTCCTTCTGCCCGATATCCTCCTCAGCAATACCATGCGCAAGGGACCGCTGGGCTTCTTTCACAGCTACAAGCGGTATCGGGATTTCAGCAGGCCAATGCTGCTGGCGACCCGGCTCGACGCTGTTGTCCGGACAACCGATCCCGACCGGGTGCTGCGGGCGCTTTTTGGAAAGTATTCGCGGAAGCCAGCCTGGCCGCCGGGTATCTGACAGCACCGCGGACTGCGGTACCACACTACGGGCTGCGGTACGACACTGCGGACTGCGGAATAAACTTCGGACTGCGGAATAACGACATAGGCCGTCAGGCGCTGTAGACTATGTCGCCCTCGGCGTCTATTCCGATCTCGTGGTGCATGCTGCACACTCCGCAGATCTTTGTGACGTGCCACACCTCGCCGAGCGCTTTGTAGTTGCTCTCGGTGGCGGCTTTCACTTTCAGTTTCTTGAAGCTGTATTCACCGCAGTTCTCGCACGGATGAGATCGTGCAATGCGTTCCGCTCGTGCGAGCGAGATTGGCTTCGAGGCCACTACGGTGAATCTTTTCGAGAGCTGTCGGCGTCCGGGCGTGGACCGAGCCGCGCAGGTGCATCGGACGGTGAATTCAGGGACGACGTGGCGGCCCTCGAAACGAGCTCTCTCAAGCCACCGATTGCGCCCATCACTCCTGCGGCTTCAGCCGGAAGGAAGATCGTGGCGTTCTTGCCCTGGGCCAGAGTCGGGAGCGCCTCCAGGTACTTCATTCCCAGGAGATACATCGCCGCCTGACCTTCGGGCAGAGCGGATGCGATTTTCTGAATTGCTTCAGCCTCGGCGTTTGCCATGGCAAGGCGGGCTTCAGCAAGACCCTGGGCTCGGAGAATGGCAGCGTCTTTCTCGCCCTCTGCTCGACGAACCTGTGACTCGCGAACACCCTCAGCCTCGAGGATCGCTGCTCTCTTGCCCGCCTCCGCGTTGGTAACCGCAGCCCGGCGCTCGCGTTCGGCCCGCATCTGCAGCTCCATCGACTGCTGGATGTCCCGCGGGGGCTCGATCGCCTGGAGTTCCACGCGTGTGACGTCGACGCCCCAGCCAATGGATGCCTCCTCGATCACTTCGCGCATCCGCCGGTTGATGACGTCGCGGCTGCCAAGTGTCGAGTCGAGCTCCATCTCGCCGACGATGTTTCGAAGGGTCGTGCGTGTCAGGGTCTCCAGAGCGTAGGGCAGATTCTGAACGGAGTACGTCGCTTTCTGCGGGTCGGCGACCCGGTAGTAGATGACGGCGTCGATGTCGATAGTGACGTTGTCCTTGGTGATCACAGGCTGGCTCGGGAAGTTGAGCACCTGCTCACGGAGGTCGATTCGTGTCGTGTGCCCCGCGGTTACGCGCTTCATTCCGCTGACGTCGGTATCGAAGTAGCGGACGTCGATCGCGCGTGGCACCTCGATGAACGGAAGAAGGATGTTCAACCCTGAGCGGGCAACGCGGTGGAAGCGACCGAGGCGCTCGATGACCATTACCTCGGCCTGACCGACGACCTTGAATGACTTGGTAATGACGAGCAGTCCGAAAACGGCCAGGATCCCAAGAATCACCAGACCTGCCATACGAATCCCCGAATGTAAAGGCGGAGTGAATATGCAAAAAAAAGCGCCGCCGTGGTATTCCACGGCGGCGCTTTTGAATCAATGCTACTCCTGCTTCATCGCCATGCTCTGACGCTGCGCCACGGCGAAGACTTCGCGCTGTGATGGACTCTGCCGCAGGATCTCGAAGGCGCGGCGGAGCTGCGCGTCGTCGCGCACCTCACGGCGCTTCTCGGTGGAATCACCGAATGCAATGCGGGCGATGCTCGAGCCGAGAAGGCGATCGACCTCGGCGCCACCGGCGTCGAACTGGGGCTTGTCGACCTTCACGCCCTGAGCGACGAGTCTGTTGTAGAACTCATCGCGCCACGCCTTTGTGACAACGAAGCCCGGCTGCACCTTGTTCTTGTGCTCGACGGCATAGTTGACGAGCGTGGCCCGGACTACCTGCGCTTTCGGCGCCAGAAGATTGAGAAGCTTCTGCTCCGGAGTTGACAGCGTGTCAGGCTGGACGATGATATCGGGCGTCACGGCGCCGCCGCCGTACACAATGCGTCCGGCGTCGGACTTGTACTTCGGCCGGGACTTGCGGACCGAGTCGGTCTCCATCGAATCAGGAAGGACTTCGACGAATGAACCGTCGGGCAGGAGCTTTCTCTCTTTCTGGATGGACCGACCGCTCGGCGTGAACCATTTGGCAGTCGTCATCTTCAGCGCATAGCCGCCGTCCAGGGGGTAGACCGTCTGGACGAGTCCCTTGCCGAACGATGTCGTACCCAGAATGAGCGCGCGATCGTGATCCTGAAGAGCGCCGGCGACAATCTCCGAAGCCGAGGCAGTGCGTCCGTCGGTTAGAATGATGAGCGGAACATTCGGCACGGCGGGCTGGTCAGTGGCGTAGAAGATCTGCTGATCTCCGCCTCGACCACGGACGCTCGAGATCTCCTGCCCCTTGTTGAGAAAGAGATTGGCGACGCTCGCCGATTGATCCAGATAGCCGCCGCCATTTCCTCGAAGGTCGAGGACGAGGCCTTTCGCACCTTCGCCGATCAAGCGCTTGGACGACGCTTCGAGCTCATCCGTCGCCGTCTCATTGAACTGTTGCAGCGGGATGTAGCCGATGTTGCCATCGAGCATGATGGCATATGGAACCGCTGGAATCCGCACGCTGGCGCGAGTGAAAGTGACCGGAATAGGCTCGGGAACACCGGCGCGGAGGAACTTCACCGACACCTTGGTGCCCGGTGTTCCTTTCAACGCATCGGATGCCTGGGCCGTGGTCCAGCCACGCGCGTTCGCTGTATCGACGGCGATAATGCGGTCGCCTTCCATCACACCTGCCTGTTCTGCCGGGGTGTGCGGGAAAACACGCTGCACGGTGACAAAGCCCTGAACTTCACCGATCTCCATGCCAACACCGCCGTAGCGGCCGCCCGTCTGGGCGTTGAAGGTGGCGAGCTCTTTCGGCGAGAGCAGGATCGAATACGGATCGTTAAGCTCGCGAACGAGTCCACGCGCCGCCTTCTCATAGAGTGTCGCAGCACTGACGCTGTCGACGAACCTTCCGGATACGATCTGAAGCACCTGGTCGAGCAGACGAGCCCCGTCACGAGCTTCCTTCTGCTGTACGACGAATCCACCGGCGAGTACCGGAAGGAGGACGAACCCAATGAGGGCGACTTTTCGTGGAGTGACCATTCTGTGAAGTAGGGAGGTGATTCTTCTCAAGGTAGTAGATACGCTGCTAATTCGTGAGAGTTCCGGATGTGGGCAAAGGTTGTCTCACACTGTGGACGCTCGCAGCAGAGCGGCAATCATGCAAGAGAGATGCAGGTAGCGTGCTTAAACAACCCGGCTGGCGAGAACGTAATCCACTAGCCATTCACGGTTTACCTGTCGCAAGGTCGCGCTGCGCACGAGGCCGGCACCAAGGAGCATCTCGTGAGCCGGCTGGAGAACACGCTGCAGGTGCGACGGATATCGCTGTGCGAGAGGAAGCTGCTGCGCGAGCTGCTCGAGTGTAACACGCCACGTAACAGTTCCGGACTCGCGGGCGACCTCGAGAAGCCGATACAGCCGGCGAGCGACCGGACTGCTCAGTGACTGGTACTGCGGGGAGGAAAGTGCGACGGTGCAACCCGCAGCAATATTCTCTCGTAGAACGGGAGAGACGACAATTCGCGCGTCACCAGGCTCGGAGGCGGTGAGAACCGGGAAAAGGGTGAACTGCTCACGGTCCGCCAGTCTGCGCCGCTCGATCGCCACAGAGCTGAGGATTGTAAAGCGGCCTTCGAGTGTGGTGTTCGCGCGTGCCGCAAAGTAGACTCCACTCGATTCGAGGATGGTTTTCTCCAGGCGGTTGAAAGCCGAGCGGAGCTGCTCGTAGGTTCGGCCATCCACACGGCGGCCGATGGAGCGCAGAAACGCGTGGAGGGTGAAGCTCACCATTCCGTCGGACGGGAATCCTGCTTCGCTGTACCGGCGCAGGATCTCGACGTACACATCCTGATCGAAAGTTCCGGGAAGGCGATCGCCGGGATTCGGAAGGACGCGCCAGCGGCCCCCCGAAGGCGGAGAGTAGCTTATCGCGGATTCGTCGGCCGAGTCGCTGAGACGGAAGACGGGCAGCGCCTCGAGCGACTTGTCCAGAATTATCGCTCGATGAGCCGAGCGGCGGCGGGCCGCGAAAGTCATTGTTCGAGGAAAGTGTTGTAACTCCAGGGGCGCGGCAAGGAGTGCTGATACTCGGCCGCATGGACAGCTGATGCAGGATTCGCACTAGATCCGGGAAAGCATGCGCATCTTCAAATACGCCGCAATTGTGCTGGCAGCAGGACTGGCGCTGGTATTGTTGCTTATCGGTGTCCTGTCGGTGACCCGCCGCTCACCGGTCGAACAGGTGATAGCAGAGGGTGATCGCGGAGGGCCGCCACGCATCGCCGACCCTCTTTTCCCCCGAACCATCGAGCTTTTTACCGGGACGCACATCGAGCCTGGAAACAGCGTGCAGCTTCTTCTCAACGGCGACGGTACATATCCGCCGCTATGGAAGGACATTGCGTCCGCGAAGCGCACTGTGACGGTGCAGCTGTATTACTCACAGCCCGGGGCGGTTGCCGATACGATGGCCCGCTATCTCCAGGAGCGCGCACGCGCACGCGTGCGTGTGCTGGTGCTGCTCGATGCGTTCGGATCGCAGCCATTGTCGAAGGAATGGGTTGCGGGGCTGAAGAGCGCCGGAGTCGAGTTCGCATGGCTGCGCCCGCTCAACTGGTACACGCTTCACAAGGCGGCAGAACGCTCGCATGTCCGATCGATTGTTGTAGACGGACGCGTGGGTTACACGGGAGGATTCGGGCTCGCTGACTACTGGCTTGGCGACGGGCACCACGATGGCCAGTGGCGTGAGACGAATGTCCGTTTCGAGGGGCCAACGGTGGCGGCACTTCAGGCCACGTTTGCGTCGGGCTGGGCAGAGGCAACCGGAGAGCTGATCACGGGAGACATGTTCTTCCCACCGATGGCCTTCGCGGACGGCGGGAACGTCAACGCCGGACTGATGCACAGCCTCCCGACAATCGGCAGCACGCCGGCAGAGCGCTTCCTGGCTCTTTCGATCGCCGGAGCCGCAAAAACGCTTTACATCAGCAACTCGTACTTCGTGCCGAACGACGATTTCTGCGACCTCTTGATCAGAGCCGTGAGGCACGGCGTCGATGTGCGCGTCCTTACGGTAAGCTCGAAGACGGATATCAAGACAACCTGGTACGCGGGGCGCGCGCTGTACGAAAAGCTGCTTCAGGGTGGCGTGCGGATCTATGAATACCAGCCGTCGATGATGCACGCGAAGACGCTCGTCGTGGACGGGCTGTTTTCCGCGATCGGATCGATGAACTTCGACAACCGCTCCCTCACGTTCAATAACGAATCCCAGATACTCGCGCTCGATGCGTCCCTGGGACAGCGGATGGATTCAGTCTTTATGGACGATCTGAAGTACTCGCAGGAGATCAAGCTCGAGACCTTCGGAAAGAGACCCTGGACGGACAAGGTGCTGGAATGGGGGGCGCAGAGAGTGCAGCGCCTGCTGTAGCTCCGTGTATTGCGACGGTCATGCGGCAGCTGTACGGGCTCGCCCGTCCTGCAGTTGGATGGGAGCGCGACTATCTGAGATCGAGAATCCCGGATTATGACCCACTCTGGCTTTCTCAGCTCGCCGCGAGCGGAGCGATGGTATGGATGGCGGAAACCACGGAGAGCGTGACCGGGCAGGGCTCACGATTGCTCTCGCGTGTGCGTTTTTTCGAGCGAGGCACCGGCTCGTTATGGGTCACGCCCGACGACGATGATGACACGATAGCCGCGAGGTTGTCGCGACTCAGCGCCGAGTCGCGGAAGATTCTGGAGTTCATCCAGAAAGAAGGCGCCTCGTTCATCGGCGACATAGAGCAGGGCACGGGCCTGACGGCGCAGGCGGTCAGGCGCGGCTTGCGCGAGCTTGCTTCGGCGAGCTTCGTGACGAACGACACAATCGAAGCGCTGAGGGAAGTCATTCGCTGGCGAGCGTTACCGACTCCCGGTCAAGCTGATCCGACGCGCTGGCTGCCTGCGGACTACAGCCCTTCCCCAAATCGGCGGGTGGTACAGCGCCGGCCGAACCTTCGACGTCTGCCCAAGTGGAAGAGGCCCGATCGTCCGGGCGGGATGACCGGGTCCTGGAGACGATCTCGCGAGGCCGCGCGGGTCGGGCGCGCTAATTGTGACACGGGCCGGAAAAGTTGCACTTTCGGTTGAAGGCCGCGGCCGTCGCATTTCGATCGCCAGCTGGATGCAGCGAGAGGAGATCGACGAGGCGAAGGAGCTGCTCTCGCGGCACCTTCGGGGAGAAAAAGGCGCCCGCTACCTCATGCTACCGGATATCCGCTCGTCCTAACGCTGCGCGAACCGCTTCGCGCATGGCGATCACTGCTTCTTCGCGTGCCGCCGGCAAATCGTCACGAATGTGAAGCTCGATTCCATCGGCAATTGCTGCTCTTCGCCAGCTGTGCGACTCGTCGCCGTCGTGCGCTACTGCGACGTCTGCTCCTGCGTTCAGTGCAGGTTCCAGTGAGCCGGCAATACGACGCTCGAGCGCGTCGCCGGTGAGATCGCGCATCTCGTGCCTGATGGTATCGAGACTCTGTCCTTCACGCTGCCTGATCTTGATGGCAAGCAGCTGAAGCAGGTGGCGATAGTTGTAGGTCGCCGCGGTACCTGTCCCTTCGGGCCGGTCGAGTAATCCGCTCGCAACATAGAAGCGCACTGAGCGTGCGCTCGGTGCTGCGCGTGCAGATGCGTTCGTAGGACGCATCCCGGCGGCGTCTACGAGAGCCGTGACGTGACTGGCGAGGCCGCGGGCGTTCCAGGGAGCGTGTTGAGCGTGTGCGCGGAGGAGAGCGACAGCCGATTCAGCCATGAGGATAGGATAACATTAAAATCATCGGGCCGCTCATCGTGCGGAACGTCACCCGCGGGCGAGACAATGGCCGTTTCGAGGTCGGGCTTCAGTGTTCTGAATCCGCGCGATTCCTCCAGCGCGGGGGTGCTTCCCTCTTCACCCCAGATCAGCAGCGAAGGCTGAGTCAAACGTCGTAGCGCCTGACGCACATCGATGTTCAGATGTCCTGAGAGAAACGCGGCCGGTGCATGACGAGCGCCGCGCTGATGAGAGGTCCAATAGTAGATCTCGACCAGCTCGTCGGTCACGATCGAATCGTCAGCGTACGCTTTCTCGAGAAAATTTCGGATGCTTCGCCGGGATACGAGCGCATTGAACATCGCAGTCCCGACAATCGGCGTATCCACAGCGAGCTGACCCGCTTCTCCTGCAATGCTCGCCGCCCGGTTCAGGCGAACGAGTCCAGCCGGTGCTACGAGAACGACGGCGGGGAAACGCTGCGGATCGCGCGCGCCGAGAACAACGGCGTAGGCGCCGGAGAGAGAAGCCGCTACGAGCACACAAGGATCTCCGATCACCTGGTCGGCGAAATCCGAGATCAACGAGATATAAAGTCGAGCCGAATAACGAATGGCAGGGCGATCAGAGCGTCCAAAGCCGAGAAGATCCAGAGTGTAAACTGTGTTCGTGAGAGCGAGGTGATCCACGTTGTCGTGCCACTCGTACGACCAGGCGGCAGGGTGTATTCCGTGGATCAGAAGAAGCGCAGGACCCTTTCCTCTGCGGGTGAATGAGATTCGGCGGCCACGCCAGTCGAATCCTCCCTCTTCTCCGCCGATGAGATTGGTGAGCTCGTCAACACCTTTTCTGGCGAACGCATTGTACGCAGCGGCGACGCCGAGTATGGCACCGCCCGACATGACGATCCTGCGCCAGCGATTATCGTTTTCGTCCATCGGTCCCCTGAGCGACGCGCTGCAGCGCTGAAATGTGCAGCGCTCCCGCCACAATCATGTGGCGGGAGCGCTACGTCGGCCAGAGGCTGCGAAGTCTTGTTGCCCGGACTTACCGGCGCCGACCCCTCGACGAGCCGCGAGTCGAGCGTGCCCGCGCGCCTCGACCGGCGGAGCCCCTCGTTGCACTTTTCTTTGCGCTCCGTCCCGGGGCGGATTTTCTCGAGGAGCTTCCCGCTTTTCGAGCGCTCGACGCCGCGCCTCGCGCTCCGCTTCGCCCTCCACTTCGTGCTCCCCGAGCGCCAGCTGAGGATGCGGTCTTTTTCCTGGCTCCTTTGCGTGCAGCGCCTGCTCGGGACCCGGCACTCTTCCGCGAGCTTCGTCCTCCGGTCGTTCCACCTGTCCGCTTGGCAGCGCTCTTCCGCGACGACCCGCGAGCTCCCGCGCTTTTCGCGCTCGACTTCCCGGCTGTCGATTTCCCGCTACCACTCCGCGCGGAAGTTTTTCGTGTCGCGGTAGTCGCTCCGCGGGAAGACGCGCCGGCTGTTCTCCCGGCCGGCCGGGCTTCCGAGCCGCGGGACGTGGATGTGCTGCGTTTCCCCGGAGACTCAGCCATGCCGCCGGCGGCTGTGTCGGTGCGAGCGCCGGCACCTGACGTATCGGCGGAAGGCTTGGCGTCCTGGTCCTCGAATAGACTTCTGCCGGTTGCGCCGAAGGCTGATCCGGAATCGCGCGAGGTCGACGCACCCATGAGCGCACGATCGCGATTCGCATTCGTAGAGCCTTTTGGTCTACCGCGTCTGCCACGCGGGGCACCACCACCGAAAAGATCAGCCTCCTCTTCCTCTTCCTCTTCGACATCATCGGTGTCGGCGGTTTCAGCGGTTTCTTCGTCGTCATCATCGACTTCGTCGGCACTGTCCCAAAGGCGATCGCTGTGATCCTCGTTTATCGCCCAGCCGCCGTTTTCTTCATCCTCATCATCCTCGAACGGCCGCTTAGCACGTCCGAAACCTCCGAGATCATCCGAATCATCGTCCTCGGCAAATCTGAAGGGCTCTCTTAACTCCTCACCGCCTGGCATACGTCCCCCTGTTGCGTTTCAATTTACCGAGTCGAAATGCATGATCGTCGGCCCCGCCAAGCTGCACGTCGCGTGCCTTATGTTACTGCTCCAGCAAGTGCGTGGCGCCGGTCTCACTCCGAATACAACGGCGCCCATACGTCGTCAAGTAGGGCGGTCATCGACAAACTCGACCGTGACAGGGTGCGGAATGATCCCTGCCTCCACGCCCCGGGCGAGGAAGAGACGAATAGCTTCCCGCCCGCGGTCTCCATAGTCGAGTGTCCAGTCGTTTACATACATGCCGACGAAGGTGTCAGCGTCCGAGCGTGCCAGGTCTCTGGCATAGCGCATAGCGTGGTCGAGCGCATCAGCGCGGTGGCTGAGCCCGTAAGCAATGCTTTCACGGAGGTGCCTCGAAACCCTTCGCTTGAGGCCTTCATCGAGGTCTTTCCGAATGACGTTCCCGCCGAGCGGCAAGGGGAGACCTGTCTCGTTGAACCACCACTCTCCCATGTCGGCAACCAGGTGAAGGCCCTGCGTGGCGTAAGTGAGCTGCCCTTCGTGAATCAGAAGCCCTGCGTCGATCTCACCGTCGAGCACGGCGTCGTCGATCTTGTCGAACGGCATGAATACCGGCTCGAAGTCAGGCTGGTAGAGACGCAATGCCAGATACGCGCTCGTCAATGGGCCGGGTACCCCGATTCTTCGCCCGCGCAGATCGTCCTTTGTCATTACCGAGCGTGTGACGAGTCGAGGTCCGTACCGATCCCCCATGGATGCGCCGTGGGACAGCAACGCATAGCGCTCCGAGAGGTAGGCGTAGGCATGAATTGAAACGGCGGTGACCTCGAGCTCGCCCTTCAATGCCCGCTGGTTCAAAGTCTCGATATCCTGCAGCTCGTGGACGTACTCGACGCCATCGACATCGATCTTCCCGGTAGCGAGCGCATAAAACATGAACGCGTCGTCCGAATCCGGGCTGTGGGCGAGATGTATTACCTCCGTCATCCCTTGGTTCCAAGCGAGCGGCGTGCATTGGCAACGGCGTTCACGATATCGTCGCGATGCCGATCGTATTCCGGCAGTTTTTTCGATGCCTCGGTCTTCTCTACGGCGAGTATCCTGGATTCGTACCGACGGCGTGCTGCCGTGTCTTCGGACAGCGAAGCAATGCGGGCACCGAGTATGAGTCCGAGAAGGTGGTTTGGATTCTCGAGAAGAATCGTGTCCGCCTGTGCCTTGGCGAGCGGAATGGCACCTGCCACTTCAGCGATGCGCCCCATGTCGTAGCGGTGGTCGAGTGTCATCGGCGTGATGAGCCGGTACGCCTCGATTGCCATGGGCGCGAAAAAAAGAACGCTATCAGTCTTTCCCGCGCTGGCGAGCAGCATCACTCTGTTGAAAAGCCGCTCGGCGCGCTCCTCGGGTGACATCCTGGAAATGTCCGGTCCCCGACTGCCCGGCATCGCTCCCGTGGCGGGGTCGTCCGGAAGGGGGCTCGCTTCGCCGAGTGCTGCCTGAGGTAACGCGTTCAGCGGAGCATCGAGGCTGCTGCCGCGGCTGGCGTTGAAAAACTTTCCGGCAGACATCGCCAACAGAGCTAGAAGAGTTATGGCAGCGATAGCCCAGGGAAGGGAAGACGTGATCCCTCCGCGTACGGCAGGCGGCGATGCGAGTGGCACGGACGAGGGAATCGCGGTGCCCACTGGCTTGCCGCAGCGGTGACAGAAGCGCGCGCCGGGAGACAGGGAAGCCTGGCAGCCCGCGCACGCCGATGCAGAAAGTGTAGCGCCGCATTCGGCGCAAAAGCGGCCATGGCCTGCCGCGCCGCAGGCCGCACAGACGAGTTCTGGAGAAGACGGGGACGTCATGGCCTAGAACCTAAACAGGCCATGACGCCAGCGCTCGTCAATCCGCGTGCTTGCCGTAGGGGCGAGAGATCTGTTCGACCGTCTTTTCCGCTTTCAGACTGTCCCCTGCCTCGAGAACGATGTCCGCCTGGGATACGATGCCGACCAGGTCACCGCGCTCGTCGACGATTGGAATTCGGCGCACCTGTTCTTCGGCCATCAGGCTCATGACGCGATCGATATTTTCGTCGGGCCGACACGTTGAGACGTTATCGGTCATCGCCTCTCTCACCGGACAATCGCTGGTGTGGCCCTCAGCGACGTGACGCATGGCGATGTCACGATCGGTGACCACTCCCACAAGCCGGCGTGAGCCTTCGCTTTCGACGACGGGGAGCATTCCGACGTTGTGGTCCTTCATTATTCTCGCGGCTTCAGTGATTGGCGTGTCCGGCGTCACCGTGCTGGGATCGGCGGACATGATGTCCTGGATCTTCATCGTTGAATGCTCCTGGGTCGGCGGGTTTTTGGGCTCGGCGGCAGCGTGAGTATGGGAATGGGTCGCGCAAGGTTCATGCGAGGTTCATGCGAGGTACCGTTGGTCGAATCACACTCCAGTTTGGTCGGATCGTGCCGGTTTACAGGCTGATGGAGAGGGCACCGAGCAAACCGCGTCGCCCCACCGAAATTACCAACTTGCAGCGACTTGAGTGCATTTATGAGATTTTGGAGCGCAAAACCACGAGAAATCCGCGAAATGGTGCATGTCGTGCACGTTTCGTTTGACACTCCGCACGAATTGCCGTAGCTTCCCGCCTTCCAAAAAAACCTTCCGCTACCGCCACCTAGAGGCAGCCTTGCCACCCAAATCCCGTTCGACCGTGCCGGATACTTCCGGCGCGAGCAAGAAGGATATTCTCGACCTTGCCGCAAAGAACAACGTTCGATTTCTGCGCCTGCAATTCACGGACATCCTCGGCATCAACAAGAACGTCGAGATTCCGCAGACGCAGTTTCAGAAGGCGCTCGAAGGCGACATCATGTTCGACGGCTCTTCGATCGAAGGCTTCGTCCGAATCGAAGAATCCGACATGCTGCTCGCCCCTGACCTCGCGACTTTTCAGGTATTCCCGTGGGGCGATCCGGACAACCGAGTCGGACGACTGATCTGCGACATCACGACGCCGGATGGTGAGCCGTTCGACGGTGACTGTCGAGCTGTGCTGCGCCGCCAGCTGGACAGAGCGCGACAGATGGGATTCAGCACGATGAACGCGGGCATGGAAGCCGAGTTCTTCATGTTCAAGCTTGGCCCGGATGGTGAAGCGACTACGGTGACGCACGACGTTGGAGCTTACTTCGATCTCGCGCCCGTGGACCTTGGTGAAGACGCGCGCCGGGCGGTGGTGGATGTTCTGGAGCAGATGGGATTCGAGGTTGAAGCCGCGCACCACGAGGTCGCGCACGGCCAGCACGAAATCGACTTTCGCTACGCGGATGCGCTGAAGACCGCCGACAACATTGCGACTTTCAGGTTCGTCGTGCGGCATGTGGCGCAGCAGTTCGGCCTCATGGCGTCGTTCATGCCCAAGCCGGTCTACGGGCAGAACGGCAGCGGCATGCACACGCATCAGTCGCTGTTCAAGGGGAAGGAGAACGCATTCTGGGACAAGGATGCGAAATGGCAGCTGTCACAGACCGCGCTGCACTACATCGGCGGGCTTCTCAATCACGCTCGCGGGTTCTGCGCGATCACCAATCCTCTCGTGAACTCATACAAGCGCCTCGTTCCGGGGTTCGAGGCGCCGGTGAACGTCGCATGGTCGATGCGGAACAGAACACCGATGATTCGCATTCCGGACCGCCGGGGACTCGGCACACGGTGCGAGCTGCGAATTCCCGATCCCTCGGCGAATCCCTATCTGGCTCTTGCAGTGCAGCTCGCGGCGGGCCTGGATGGAATCGAAAAGAAGGCTGATGCGCGGGAACCGGTGAACACGAATATCTGGGAGATGTCGCATCGCGAGAAGCGCAGACTGAAGATCGACGACCTCCCTCACAATCTCGAGGAGGCGTGCAATGAGCTCGAGCGAGACCAGGTGATCAAGGACGCCCTCGGTGAGCACATCACATCGAATTTCCTGGAAGCCAAGAGGCTCGAATGGGAGGAATACATCACCCAGGTCTCACAATGGGAGCTCGATAATTATCTGGCGAAGTACTGAGCCGACGGCGGCACCAGGTACACCGTGATTACAAGCCAGCAGCGGATTCAGCGCTGCTGGCTTTTTTGTCACTTGGCGGCTGAAAACGCGCCACTGTAGATTCGCGGCAGATGAATCCATCCGAGCAGGAGCTGCCGTATACTCGTGACATCCGATCAAACGCGGAGGACGTTGCGTTGATCCGGAGAATGTGCGACGCCGATGAAACGGCGCTCGGTGCTCTGTACGATCGCTGGATGCGGTCACTGCATTCTCTTGTGGTTCATCTGCTCAAGGATCCGGATGAAGCTGAAGACGTGGTCGAAGAAACATTCTGGCAGGCATGGCGAAAGGCGTCGTCTTACGAGCCTTCACGTGGAGCTGTTTCCACCTGGCTTCTCACCATTGGGCGTCGCCGGGCGCTCGACAGATTGCGTGCGAAAGCGCGTCGTCGCGAAGATTCACTGACCCGAGAGGGATGGGTGCTGGCCGAGATGCCGTCGAATGCGCCTGATCCATTGCAGACAACAGAAGGTGCCGAGCGCCGAAGGCATGTTCTCGCTGCGCTGCGCGAGCTGCCGGAGGAGCAGCGCGAAGTACTGGAGCTCGGATATTTCAAGGGGCTTACTCAGCCGGAGATCGCCGAGGCGACGGGCCAGCCGCTCGGAACCGTGAAGACGCGGATGCGTTTGGCGATGCAGAAGCTCCGGGAGCCATTGTCGATGTATCGCGAGAGCGCGCCGTGACGGACATGAGCCACGAGGAAGCGTACTCCGAGCTGGCTGCGATTGCTCTCGGCGCAGCGTCGACCGAGGTGAGCGCCGCGGTGCGGGAGCATGCGGCAGCCTGCCCGGAGTGCGGCCCGGAGCTGGTGGCGATGGAAGAAGCTGTCGCCCAGCTCGGGCAGCTGGTACCGTCCGCAGTGGTGAATCGTGGGCGCGCCGCCGGGATTCGCTCACGCCTGGTGATGCGCGCGCGCGGAGAGCGTGAAACGCGGTCTTCGGCAGCTCCAAGGGCGCGTCCGGACCTTGCACGAGGAGTTGCAAGCCTTACGGGATTGGGGCACAAGCTCACGCCTGAGTCTCAGCGAGCAGTCGAAGCAGAAATAAGGAAGGTCGCGCCACAGGAGAAGCGGCGGACGTTCGTGAGCGGGCCTGTTCTCCTGGCTCTTGCGGCCTCCATTGCCTTCGTGGTCGTAGCGGTTCAGCTGGGGCGCGTGATGGCTGAACGTGACGCGTTGCGTGCCGAGGTTGCCTCGGGCGCGGATACCGCCAACGCACCTGGCACCACGGGAGGGCGGCGCGCGGAGAACGAAGCGCTGGTCGCCGCAATGGCGAGCCCCGATGTGAAGATCGTTCCGCTCGCGAGCGGAAATGCGACACGAATGGGTCGTATGTTCTGGAATCCATCGTCGAACGACTGGACGTTCGTGGTTTACACGATGCCTCCACCGAAGCCGGGAATGACGTATCAGATCTGGCTGGTAACCGACAGTACGAAGATCTCAGCAGGCACATTCAACCCGGATCAGCGTGGACACGCGTTCATGCAGGCGAAGTACGCTCTCGACAGAGATGCGTTGAAGGCAGTCGCTGTAACGGAAGAGCCGGCCGGAGGAATGCCTGCTCCGACTGGCCCGATAGTGATCTCGGGGTCAGCGACTCCCTAGGACGATTTGCGTCTCGAGGATTTCCGTCCGGATGATTTTTTTCGCGCTGCCATGAAAGCCCTTCCCAGCGAGATGTGAATAGCGGCTCATGCCGCAAGTGTTCTGGCGTGAGCCAGGCAATAGTCGAAATAGTCGAGACTGGCGTCGGCGCGCACGATCAATCCTTCGGCGATACCGGTGCGCGACCGAGGTATCGAGCGCACCTGCGGCTCGATTACGTGTGAGAGCCAGCCTTCCGCATGGCCGATATCGATGATCGCGTGTGCGCCGTAGTAGACAACGGTCTTCTTGCGAATGCCGACGCGCAACGCGCCGTGGACGAGCCGTGTGCAACGCTGCGGCGCAAGGAGCTCGACTGCGCCGAGCGCACCCTGTGCGCGAAAGGCATTTCGTCGAGCGATGCTGCACCATAGCATGACATTGACGCCGGCAAGAATCTGCCACGGCAGCTCCGAGGCCCGCGGTGCTTCCAGGGCAAGGTCCGTAATGAGCCTGTGGAATAAGTGCGTGTGCACAGCGTGACTCCGGCCGCGACCCATCTCATCCCAGTAGTTCGAAGCCATCTCTATCTTCACTTCACCGCGTGTCCCTACCTGCGCCAGGGCAACGAGGTCGTCGAAGGCAGCCTCTCCCGCACACTCCATCCGGAAGAACCACTCGAGTTGGCGCCTGTCGGCTTCGCACGCCACAAAGGTGTAGAGGTCGTGCTCGTACAGCGGATGCGCAAACGCCGCATTGCGATACCATGCAGCAAAATCCTCGGGCGCAGCGGGCAAGCCGTCCGGAGAAAGGTCATACACGGAGTGAGCGCGGCGGAGCATGTCACGCTCCCAGGGCGCTTCGAGCTCGAGCATCAGCCTGCAGGACAGCGGGTGAAACTGATAATCAGCTGCGTTCTCCTGTGGCAGCTTCATGTGCTGCTGGTAAATCAAGAGAAGCGCACGATGCAGCTCGTCGCGTGCAGAATGATCTATCCAGCCCGCGCTCTGTCGGTCCGTCGTGCGGTCTTCCGGATACGCTTTTTGGGCCAATCGTCCAGCTTCTGACACGATTTCTGACTCGAACGCTGGATTGCGTTTCAGAAACTCGTCAAGCGACAGCTCGGTCAGGATCCTGTTCAGGCGCTGCGAAAAACTCTCTTTGCGGTGACGTGACAACTCGCTCTTCGGAAGCAGTAGAACTTCCGGGAGCTCAATGGTTTCCAACATCGAACCAACTGTTCATGCGGAGTCCGGCATCTATAGACGGTGCGTTGCTTGCATCCAGCGAGTAACCACCGTCCTCTTTTGCAAGAGGCGAGCCTTTTACCGCATCCGACATACAGGTAGCCAGTGCCATATCGGTACGGACGGCCAACGCCATCTTCGTCCGCGCTGCTATCACTGCTCAGTGAAGCGGGCCGCCTCCGCGCGTTCGTTCCCCCGTTCCGGTTCACGTCCTTCTTTTCACCGGAGGACACTCTGCTGTGCATGATTGCAGCCGAAGCTTCACTCTCTCATGCGCGACAGCCGGGAATGTCTATGCCGGGTCGAGAGCCGTTGCGCATCGCCGAGCTGACATCGGGAAGTGGGCTGATTGGATTGCATCTTCTGAGGATCGAGCGCAACAGCACGCTGCTGGGCCTCGATCTGGATCCATCCGCTGCAGCAGTAGCGGCTGACAATGCAGAAATGCTTGCCCTTACTCGTCGAACCCGATTCACGCGAGCAGACCTTGGGTCGCGAAATACGGAGAATCTGCTGGTCCGGCAGAAAGCACAGCTGATCGTATGCAATCCTCCATATGTGCCCGAGCCTTCGAGCGGCAATCTGCCGGTCGAGGCGGGCGCCGGCCCGGATGGCACAGCTCACCTGATGCGGGCCCTCGAGCTTGCACGGATTGTAAGGCCGCGTGCGCTTGCGCTCTCATGGTGCAGCCTGTCCGATCCCGAGCAGGTGGTCAAGGAAGCCGAAAAGAGCGGCTATCGGCTCAATTCACTCTTTGTCGCACTGATTGCCGATGGAGAATACTCCGGCGCTGTGGGCGGGTACCTGCGCTCTCTCCGCACGGCGTTTCTCAATGATTCGCCGGAGACACTCGGGGCTATCGCCCCCGACGGCTCGGCGTCTTTTGGGTACCTGTTGATGTCGGGGGAGTTTTCGCGCGCGTCTTCCGGCCCGCAGCGCCGGGAAGCAACAGCCAGCGAGCAGATACGTACGATTTGCTCGCGCTTCGCGCGTCGCGGACTCGCGTCACTCGATTCGCTGCAGACGTCGTTCCCCTCGAGAGTCTGGCTGATGGATCGGTGGGACGAGGTCAGGCTGCGTGCGTTTCTACACGGCGATGTGCCGCGGATGTCGGTTGCCCCTGCGTGAGATTTCTGGGCGTAGGTGAAACGAACGACCTCGGCGACATGTACCTTCGACTGCTCGCGCGCGGGCACGCAGTGCGTGTCTACATGTCGGACGCGGCGTCGCAGGGCGTAATGGAGGGGATGCTTTCCTTCACGAGCGACTGGCGCGGCGAGCTGGACTGGATCCGCACCGCCGGTGACGACGGGGTAATCCTCTTCGAAAACGTGTCGGAGGGAGAAACCCAGGACGAGCTTCGAGCTGCCGGCTACAATGTGATCGGCGGCAGCGCGCTGGGCGACCGTCTGGAGACGGATCGCGCTTACGGCCAGGAGGTTCTGCGCCAGGCGCATGTCGGGACCATCCCGACGCACGAGTTCAGCGACTTCGACTCCGCTTCGAGATTCGTGCGCGAGGCCCCTCGAAAATACGTGCTGAAGCTCAACGGTACCGGATGGCAGTCGAACACCACATACCTGGGCGAGATGGAGAGCGGTGCGGACATGCTCGCAGTGCTCGAAGTAACGAGGAAGCGCTGGCCTCGTGATCACGATGTCAGCTTTGTCCTGATGGACCGTGTGTCGGGCGTCGAAGTTGGAGTTGGAAGCTTCTTCAACGGCAGGGAGTTTCTCAAGCCGGCAAATCTCGACTGGGAGCACAAGCGATTTTTTCCCGGCGACATCGGCGAGCTGACGGGTGAGATGGGAACCGTTGTCACCTACCGCCGAGCGGAAAAGATCTTCGACTCAACGCTTGGACGGCTGGAAGCACTGCTGAGGTCGTCCGGATACTGCGGATACATCAACCTGAACACAATCGTCAACGACCAGGGCATCTGGCCGCTCGAGTTCACGTGCCGCTTCGGCTATCCCGGATTTTCGATACTCGATGCACTTCACGCCAATGGCTGGGACGAGATATTCTCGCGCATGATCTCTCGAACCGAATCGAGCTTCCGGACCCATGATGGCTACTCGGTCGGCGTAGTAATGACCGTTCCACCATTCCCGTATGCCGAGGGTTACGAGAAGCTCGGCAAGAACATGCCGATAAACTTCAGGGACGGGCTCACGAGCGAGGATCTCGATGGAATTCATTTCGGCGAAGTCGCGATGCACGACGGCCAGCTCGTAACCGCGGGAATGATCGGCTACATCGCGGTTGTCACCGGTCGGGGAGCTACCGTCGAGGGCGCCCGCGAAAATGCCTATCGCGTTGTGAACAAGATCGTCATTCCCAGCGCGCGATATCGCAACGATATCGGCGAGCGAGTGATGTCCGAGAGTCTCGAGGAGCTCGAAAGACTGGGCTGGCTGGCCGAATGAGGCGGCGAGCCGGACAGGAATCGGAAGCGGTGAAGCGTCTCGTGCATGGACTCGATGACGACGCGGTCAGAGACATTCTCGTTCATTGTCTCGAAGGCAGCATCTCTTCCTCAGTCGCGCTGATGCAGCTGCTCGTCGAGACCGGGGATCCAGCAGTGGTGCGTGCCGCGGTGGATGATGTGACACGTCGTGCGGCAACGCTGTCACGATCCGGTGACAGCCTTCTGCGCGATCGGGTTGATGATCTGACTCAGCTCGTGGTGGCGAAGCTCCCTGCGAATCACGGAGATGCCTCGGTCTGAAGATTGGAGGGCGGTCAGCTCTTTTCTGGTGATGGTGCCGGTATCTCGTCCTTCTTGATCTCCGGAGCCTGACGCTGCCCGAATCGCTGAATAGCCTCGAGCGTGGCCATGCAGAACGCGGCCCATGAAAGGCCTACGATCGTGCCCGCGAGGATGTCCGACGGGTAATGCACGCCGAGATACATCCGGCTAATCGATATCAGGGCAATGATCACCGCGGCGAGGAACAGTGTTGCCCAGCGTGCCCATCGACGCTTCTGAAGCCTCGCGGCAAGATAAGCGACTGTGCTGTAAACGATCGCGGCACTCATCGCGTGTCCTGACGGAAACGAGGACGTTGCCACCTCCGTTCCCCAGGTGAAGACATTCGGACGCGGTCTGTCGAACCGCAGCTTGAGCACGTTGTTGAGGAGTATTCCTCCGACGGTAGCAACGACCAGCAGGAGTGCCGAGTATTTGTGGCGGGTAAGCGTCAGAAACAGTCCCGAGATGCACACGATCGTGATCACTACTACGCCGGTGCCGAGCGCAGTGATCTCGAGCATCGCTTCATTCAGAACGGGGCTGTGATATCTCTCGATCCACTTGAGCGTCGCTTCGTCGAATGCCTGGGTGCCTCCAGCCATGACGTGGCTTGCGAGCTCGGAGAATATGAAGGTGCCCGCCGCTGCGACGACCAATCCACCGACCAGGAAAAAGCCAAGCGCCCCGAGGAGAGACCCGGCTCGCTTGACCAGAGCCCGGAGCGTGTCGAACAGCGGGTGCGCAGGCAGCTTGAGGCTCACCGGTGCCGCCGATCTCCCAGCCTGCGATCATTCTGCCGTCTGTCGCCCTTCCCTCGCGTTCGAATCCACCTCCACGTGGCAAGCATTATCAGCGCACCGATAATCCAGTACAGCGGAATCATCACGTCGTGCAGCGCGGGCATGGACCTCTCGATCCAATAGAGTAGCCCTGCGACAATGAGCGCGAGCACCCACGCCGCGATCAGTGGAGCAAACCGACGGCGAAAAAATGGCTGTGTGGAGCTGGCCATCACACGCGGCCAGCCAGTCGCCGCAACGGCTCACCCATCAAACGGTACGTCCGCCAGTCATCGAGTGGCATCGCGCCGAGTCGGAGATAGAAATCGATCGCGAGCTGGTTCCAGGCCAGCACCGACCATTCCAACCGGCCGCAATCCCGGGACAGCGCGATTTCCGCGAGTGCTGAGAGCAGTGCGTAGCCGGCCCCCTGCCCACGCGCCTCGGGAATGACAAAGAGATCCTCGAGGTAGAGACCACGTGCCGCCAGGAACGTCGAGTAGTTATGGAAGAAGAGTGCGAAGCCTACGGGCTTTTCGCCCGAGAATGCCAGGAGAACCTCAGCATCCGGCTTCTCCCCGAAAAGTGAGCGTCGGAGACGACCCTCCGTCGCGACGCACGAGTCGGCAAGCCGCTCGTACTCGGCAAGACCCTGAATGAACGAAAGGATCAGAGGTGTGTCCTGTTCCGTTGCCGGCAAGACTCGAATCGCAGCGGAATCCAGGTTCACGGCGGGAGCATCGATCTGGCGCACAACACTGTCAATGACATCTTCGTTCCTCCGTGCAGAGTATCGTTCGACGAGAACAGCCGCGCGTCGGGATCGACGCTGTCGAGTACCGGAGGTAGCAATGGGCGTGGGGCCCGGCTAAGATAAATCAAGTGCCCGTGCGTACCACGCACAGGCATTTTCTTTCGGCGCCGTGGCCAAGTGGTAAGGCGGCAGACTGCAAATCTGCTATTCGTCGGTTCGATTCCGACCGGCGCCTTTTTCGTTTCAGACTGAGACCGTGCGAATCAGGTGATCTTGAGCGCCTGAACCATGCCGTGGACGAAGTGCGGCTGCTGATCCTTGGCATCCGGGAAGAAGCAGACGAGAACATAGTCGCCAGCATCGAGATTCGCGGTGAAGAACGCATGCTGTCCCTTCACAAGGCCGACGACACCGCCCGACGGCATTCCCGGTGGGTTGTGGTCCTTGTCCGAGACGGGCAGCCACTTCTGGAAGTCTGCCATCGTCTTGCCCGGAGCGAGCTTGAAAAGGACGACCTCGTGCGGCTGGCCGGCTGCGTTCTCAACACGGATCACATTTTCGCCGCTCTTCAATGGCGTCGAGAACTCGAACTTGTAGTCGGATAGCGTCAGTGTCGTAGTCGGTGCCGGCTCCGGAGCGGGAGTCGTGGTTGCAGCGGTGACGACGAGGCCACGCGTCATTCCCTTCATTGCGTGAGGAACGCCATCTGTCGAAGGGATGAAGCAGACGAGCGCATAATTACCGGGGTCGAGCGTCGAAGTCGCCGCGGCTGTTCCACCAGGAGGCGCCGCGTTCGGGCCGCCTGCGAGTACCACCCAGGACGGAGGGGGGGCACCCGGTTTCGACGCCTTCATGGCCGCAGTGAAATCATCGAAAGTCTTTCCTTCGGTAAGCCTGATGATCTGCACCTGATGGACCTCTTTTCCCTCATTCATGAGGTGCATTGTCGTCAATCCCGCCGGAATCTGAGCGGGGGCCTCGAACGAGAAGTCCTTACCGACAACGTGAACGACGTTCGCGCCTGCTGCGGGGGTCGCGGTAACAGCTGCTGTATCAGTCGCCGCGCTGTCCGGCGCTTCCTTCACCGTGCACGACACAAGAGCCACTACAGCCAAAATCGGGGCTGCGCCGAAGATCCTGGGGTGATGCATCACTCCTCCATACTGCGGGGCAAGTTCTGCTGGGAAAGCGGAAATTTCAGCCTCCTGACGTGATCGTCAAGCGACCTGGCTCTCTACTGAGCGGATCGGCCGGGCTCACGCGAATAACGTGTTACTTCCCTGTCTTTTCAAGGGACGCCGAGTTGATGCAATAGCGGAGACCTGTCGGGTCAGGCCCGTCATCAAAGACGTGGCCGAGGTGGGCGTCACACTTGCTGCACATCACTTCAGTGCGGGTCATGAAGAGGCTTCTGTCTGTCTCGGTGGAAACGCTGTCGGCGGCGGCGGGCTCATAAAAACTCGGCCAACCCGTTCCTGAATCGAACTTCGCCTCGGAATCAAAGAGAACATTTCCGCAGCAGATGCACCTGTAGACTCCGGGCTCCTTCGACGAATTGTACTTGCCGGTGAAAGCCGGCTCAGTGCCTTTCTGTCGCGTGACGCGAAATTGCTCGGGTGTCAGCTGCTGCCGCCACTCGTCATCGGTTTTGTGAATTTTGTCGGCCACTACGGGGACTCCTGTTCAGGGCGCCAAGTCCGTGGCGCAGCGCGGTTCTTACCTCGCTTGTACGTTCGCCGCACTTCGGCGGATGCACGAGCAAACAGCTTGCAGTATCCGTCCTCGTGCACAGTGACATATTAGTCCCTTCTCCCGAAGATCAGGAGCCAGCAATAGGAATTCTCGCGAGTGGCTCGATCAAGAGAGCAGTCGCCGGTGCACTGGTCGCGGTGAGTGCTGCCTGCGCTTCCGGCCCGATTCAGGTGGAAACGGCCGCGATCGTCATGCCCGACACAGCGAGCAGGCCCGTGCTGCGCATGCGAAAGCCTGCGCCGGCGAGGAATTTCTGGACGGCGATGGTCAACCTCGATCCGGACTACCCAAAGGCCCATCCGACAACCGTAGACGAACGCCGTTTCGCGGATGCCCTGAGGATGGCGATGGCGGGGGACGCCGACAATGCGGAACTGCTGCTCGACAGTCTCCAACGACAGACCACCGACGCGCTCGTGCAGTCGTCGTCGCGCATTCTATTGACCGCGATGCTGCAATATCAGAACAAGTGGAAAGATCTGGGTGAGCTCGCAATCGCGAGAACGACTCAACTGGATTCGCTGGACGGGGACCGGGCCGGTGTGGAGTTCTGGGCCTCGGCGTTCAAGGGTGTTCCAGATCGTCAGATCGTATTTCCGGCTGAGCCTGTAGTTCTACGTTTGACGCTCTCGGCAGCCGCGACGCCGGTAATTCCGATTCAAATCAACGGCAAGCCAAAGCTGTTCTGGCTCGATACAGGCTCGAGCATGTCGATCATAGCCTCCGACGTCGCTCTGGAATGCGGCGTGGAGCCCCTGGTCAGGGATACGCTCGAGGTGGCGACGACCACGGGGCGAGTGCCGGCGCGCCCGGCAGCGATAAAGCGCCTCGATCTGGGCGGAATCTCGATCACGAACTCGACTGCGATGATCGTCTCGAGCGAGCTGATGCAAGTAGGTATCGCCGACCCCGGGAACCCTGCCGCAACGAAAAAGATCGATGGCGTCGTAGGATTCGACATCATCAGCCGGCTCAACGTACAGATCGATTATGTCAACGGGACCGTCAGGCTGACCAAGTCGGTAAGGAAGTCGGCCGACGCATCGCGCAGAAATCTTTTCTGGGTGGGAACGCCGATCGTGCGACTCATCGGACCGGGCGGGATACCGGTTCATCTCGGTCTGGATACCGGGGCGCAGGAGACGTACGCAACCGAGCGCATGCTCGGAAAATTCCGCGTGAGAACGTTTCTTGGCGAGCGACAGCAGGTTGGAGGCTTAGCCGGAACGAAGACATTTCGCGGGCGCTTCGTTCGCAACCTCCGGCTCGCGCTTGGAGACCGGAACTTCCTGTTTCAGAAGCTGCTCATATTCGCACCCGCGGCTGCTTCGGTCGTGAACCTCGATGGCGTGCTGGGCAGCGACATCGGGCGAACCGAAATTGTGCAGATAGATGCGACGAACGGAATCTTCAGTGTCGAGGCACCGGCGCAGCGCCGGTGAGTGCGCGCGACCGGATCACCCACCGGTCCACGTCACGCGCCAGATTCTGCCTCCAGCGTCGTCACTGATGTAAAGCGATCCATCAGGGCCTTGCGCCAGCCCCACCGGCCGATGAGCCGCGCCGTTCGGTGGCGGATTCTCCACTGAAAACCCGTCGGCAAATACTTCGAAGTTTGATACCGCCGCGTTGTCTGCGATCGGAAGGAAGACGACCTTGAAGCCGGCCTGCGGAAGCGGCGCGCGATTCCATGATCCGTGAAACGCGACGAAAATACCGTTGCGATACTTCGGCGGAAATCCGGATCCCGAATAAAACAGTGCGCCGTTCGGCGCCCAGTGCGCGGGGAATGGGTAAATCGGCGTCTTCACCCGCTCGCAGCGACCAACCGTCGTCCTGTTTCCGCCGTACTCGGGTGCGAGCCGATACTGGCGAGCGCTTCCATCGTAATAGCAGAACGGCCAGCCGAAGTCGTCGCCACCATTCACCTCGACGAACATTTCCGCCGGCAGCTCGGCGTTCTGCTCCGGTGTGACGAGAGCCGGCCAGTTCTGCGACAGCTGATCGCGACCATGAGGTATGGTGAAGAGTCGCTCGCCCGCGGGATCCAGCGTCAACGCAACCGCGTTGCGAATTCCGGTTGCGTGACGCAACGACGTTGATGGTGTTTGTCCTGAACCTTTCGCGTCGAATTTCCAGATGCCAGCGCGCGTGAGGAGCTCAGGGCAATCCGGCACTCCGAGCGAGCCCGCGACGCGATCACGCTCCTGACACGCGTTGGTCGCCGATCCAAAGTTGACGTACAGCGCTCCATCTGAGGCAATAACGAAGTTGCGAGCGTCGTGTCCGGGCTGGCCCGGCATATTCGATACGACAATCTGCGGTGCACCACTGGGCTTGAGCTGTCCCGCCGAAAGTGGATACCGGACTATCGAAGTACCGTGGTCGGCGTAGAGAAAGCCATTGTAGAGACCGATGCCGGTCCCGCCGGCGGTGCCGAACCTCTCGACGACGTCCGCTCGACCGTCGCCGTTGGTGTCTCGAAGTCCAACCTGACCGGCCGCGATTGAAGCCACGCGTCCTCGTCGCGCGGACCTCAGGTTGACGAAGACATCACCGTTCGGCGCCACAACAAGGTGCCTTGCGGCCCCAATGCTGTCGGCGAAGATCGTCGCGCAGAATCCAGCGGGCAGCCGAAGGCCTCCCTGGCCCTGACTGCATGCCACGCCGGTGCGCGCCTGGGACGTTGCGCCGTCACTGCCCGGGCTCGGGCTCGCGCAGGCAGCCATCACGAAGCCGCATAGAGTAGCGGTCAGGGCAACGACAAACGATCGATATCGCACGCGCAGATTCATGATGTCATCTCGTATCAGGGTGTTGGCGGGACCAGGAGATGCCGCAAACCCGCATTCCATATGCCGCAGGCTTCAGCTTGCCCGCTTGCCCACGCGGTGCTAGCGTAGCCGGCAATGAAGCCGAGCCGGGCAGGAGTGCACGCCACAGGACTGTGCCGTATCACATTGCTGGCGGTCTTTTTCGCCATGGCAACGCCGACAAGCGCGCAAACTCTGTCCGGCGTGACCTTTCAGGTCGACAACGACTATTTCGATTTCTGGATGCCGGGAAACGAGCGGCCCGACGACAACTACACGCACGGCCAGCTTCTGCGAACGGTGTTCAACGTGGCACCCGCGTGGATGCGCCGAGGTGTTCCGAGCTGTGGCGAATCACTCGCTTCACCCACATCCCCGAACCGCTGCGCACAGAGTTTTCTGACGATTTCGCAGGAGATATTCACGCCGACCCATGATACGCCGATGCCGGTGGTGGGCGAGCGACCGTATGCGGGCCTCCTTTACGTTGACTTTGGAAGATCCATAGTCGACAGAAGACAGTCACGATCTCTTGCCATTCGTCTCGGAACTACCGGGCATCCATCCGGCGCAGAAGCAGCCCAGACGCTGTTTCATAGGCTGCTCGATCAACGGCATCCCAAGGGATGGGATTACCAGATAGGCGCAGAGCCCGTGATCGGCATTACCTATGGGCGGCAGTATCTGATGACGCCGGATCTTGCCACAAGGCGGGGCGCGTTACAGGTGATTGGCGCGGGACGCACTACGGCGTCACACGTCCAGGCGAACCTGAGCGCGGGTGTGGAGGTGAAAGCCGGCTACAGAGTTCCTCATCCGTGGACTCCGGCTGCCGAAACTGACCGTCGCGGGGTCAGATTCTTCGTGCTCCTTGGCGGCTCCGAGAAATGGGTTGCGCGCGACCTGCTGCTCGAAGGAAATACGAAATGGACAAACGAGCTCGTGACTAAGCGGCCGTTCGTTTTCGAATTGATCTGGGGCCTTGGAGCCGGCATCGGCAGCTACGCCGTCGAATACCGCGCCGTGAGCCGCAGCCGTGATTACCTGACGGGCCCAAGCTGGCATCGCTGGGGGAGCATCTCTCTCATCCACGGGAATCTTTAACGTACATCATCGCCCACAACGCGTCGTCAATCATGGGCGGAGGCGAGATATGGCTTGCGCGCCTCCTCGCTGGCCTCGAGCGACGCGGCCATCGCGTGCTTCTATTGTGTCGGAACGCTACGGTCGCAACGGAGGCAGGCGAATACGGCATCCCCACGCGAGTTCACGTCCTCGGCGGCGATCTGATACTTCCTCACGCATCGGCGCGTGAATGAGGCTTTCAGCTTCGACCGGATGCTCGATGATTGGGAGGCACTCTGCCGTGGAACCGGTGACACCTTGCCGAACTTGCGTTAGACTGTTATCTAACCTACCATGGCTCGAGCAGTTACAATCCGGTCGCGGCTGAGTATTTCCGTCACTCCACGCTTCGAGCTTTTCTACGCTCTCCGAGCCCTCGACGCGGGTGCTACAGCAACTGCCGGCTGGAGGCAGCGCAGCCGCCGATTCCTGCCCGAAGATTTCAGCGCAACAGTAGCCAGAATTGCTCCGCATCCGTTGATGTGGCCGCTCCTCGCTGATGCGCTCCGAGATGCGAAGCCGGACCCAGACTTCTCTGAAATTGTCGGGACAATCCAGTCGGCGGACGATCGCGTGTTTCAGGAGTCAGTGCTGGGCGGAATTTTTCGCGACAGGGAAGCTGTCGCGGAGCTGATCGCAGGAGCCCGCTCGCTCGAGCATGCAGTACGTGTTGAAGCAGAAGCAGACCGCTCGCTTGTGGCGCTCCTGGGACTTCACCCGTTCGATGGATCGAATGCGGTCGCGATTGCACTGGGGAGAGTCACCGACGATCCCGTAGGATACCGCGCTGATCTGGCCGCTGCGCTCGATACGTTCTGGACGCTCGTTTTCCACGAGACGTGGAGAGATCTCGGCCCGGCGATGGACCAGGCGAAAAAGACATTGCAGTCCTCCCTCGCTGGCGGCTCCCCATCCGAATTCGCGCGAGACGTTGGGCTTCCCGTCGCGTTGGATGACCGAAACAGGGTTGTGGCGAGTCTTCGTGGACGCACGCTCTATCCTTATGCCTCCGTCCGTGAGATTCACGTGATTCCATCGGCGTTCAATGACGCTCGGCTCTGGGCTGCGTATGCTGATGGCGCGGGCTCAGTCCGGCTGTTCTTCCCCGTGTACCGTCCGGAGCTATTGCGCGAAGATGTCAGAAGCGTCGACCCCGCCACGGCTTTCCGCGCGCTGGGGGATACAACCCGGTACGCAATTGCTTCTGTGCTTGCCCACGAGCCTCAGACTTCGGTGGAGCTCGCAAAGGCATTCGGGGTGTCAAAAGCGACGATATCACATCACGTTCAGCTCATGCGCGCAGCAGGTCTCCTCGAGGAGAGCCCTGCCGACAATGGAGTAATGCTTGCCCTCAATCGAGAAACTGTCGAAGGAATCTCAGCTGCTGCAGTGCGCGAATTGTATGGCGGAGGCAACGATCCGGTGATCAGGCGAAGTCGGCGTCAACGCACGCCACACCCGTAACGCGCACCGCGCTCATACGCACGCGCTCACAACGCACACACCCTCATAAACGCACACGCGCTCAACGCGACGAGGTCGCATGGCATCCGTATTTCAACCAGGGCAGCTCAGGGACAAAGTCGCGCTGGTCACCGGCGGTGGAAGCGGGATCAACCTCGCAATCGCGGAGCGTTTCGCCGAGCATGGGGCGAAGCTGGCGCTGATCGGCCGGACGCAGGCGAAGCTCGACGCTGCGGCTGCGGGCATTGCGGAGACTGGAGGAACGGCCGCTGGATTCGCGGCTGACGTGCGAGACTATGCTGCGCTCGCAGCGGCAATCGGCGCCGCCCGCCAGCAGCTCGGGAAGATCGATATCGTGGTGTGTGGAGCCGCCGGAAACTTTCCGGCTCCGGCACTTGGAATGTCGGCGAATGGATTCAAGTCAGTTGTCGACATAGACCTTCTCGGGACGTTCAATACCTGCCGGGCGATCTTCGAGCACCTCGAGCGTCCTGGTGCGTCGATTGTCAACATATCGGCGACGCAGGCATTCACTCCGATGCCGATGCAGGCTCATGTCTGTGCTGCAAAGGCCGGAGTGGATATGCTGACTCGAACGCTGTCACTGGAATGGGGACGGGAAGGCGTGAGAGTGAACTCCATCGCCCCGGGCGCGGTGGAGGATACGGAGGGTATGCGGCGCCTCGCTCCGACCAAACAGGCGCATGACTATCTCACTCGCATGATCCCCCTGGGGCGATTTGCGAAGAAAACCGAAATAGCAGACCTGGCGCTCTTTCTCTGCTCGGATGCGGCGCAATTCATCACCGGCACCGTGATGGTGTGTGACGGTGGACAATCGCTGGTCACTCTGCGCTTCGAGCTTCCCGGCGCGAACCCGGCGAAAGCTCAGTAGAGCTCGTCTATCGACCGGGGCCAGTCCTTCTTTAGAAGACGGGACAGCGCACGGTCGGCAAGCAGTCTTCCTTCCGTCTGACAGCGCGGACAATAGTTCGTCTCGTTGCTCGCATAGCGGATCCGTTGAACCGAACTCGAGCAAACAGGACATGGTTGTCCGTAGCGTCCGTGAACGGCCATCCCCTCACGAAAAGCAGTAACCTTTCCTGGAAAGCCGTCCCCCGTGCTCTCACGGAGACGGGCGATCCACTCGAGGAGCGTTTGACGAGTTGCGTGAAAAAGTGTCGACACCTCGTCATTAGTCAATCGGCTCGTCAACCGCAGCGGAGAAAGGCGAGCGCGGTGAAGGATTTCGTCGGAATACGCATTTCCGATTCCACTGAACAGGGTCGGATCGGTGAGCGCGCGCTTGAGAGTGTGGTTCTCGCTCAGCAGACGCGACGAGAAGTCGTCCAGCGAGCATTCGAGGGGCTCCAATCCGCCACGATCGATCTCGCGGAGATTTTCCTCACCTCTGACTACGTAGAGTGATGCGCGCCGTGTAGTCCCGGCCTCAGTGAGAATCAGTGAGCCGTTGTCGAAGTCGAAGGCCGCCAGGCCGACCTTCCCCGGGATCTTTGCTCCGGCCGCGAGCCACTTGAAGCGTCCAGCGATCATCAGATGAATCACAATCCAGAGATCTGTTTCGAACCCCATCGCGATGCGCTTCCCGATTCGCTGAACACCCGTGACTCGCTTGCCTTCCGTTTCCACGATCGATGGCTCGACTGACCGAACGAGGAACAGGTTGGCGATCCGCACGCGCTCGAGAACGTGGCCAACCAAGTGTCGCTCGAGTGCTTCGATGTAAACGGTTATGTCCGGCAGCTCGGGCACGTGAGCCTATGGGCGGGTCATTGCCGCGAACAGGTACGTGAGGTTCGCAGTACCGTCCATTATCGGCTCATTCGTGGAGTAATCGCCGACATCGTCGTGGTAGACGATGAAGCCGGTGTTGAATTGTGCATACTCGTCGGGCTCGTGAAGCCTGATGCCGAGGAGATTCTGGTAGATCGAGCGGTAAACCGGTCCGTCGAGCAAACCGCCCGTGAGCTGCACCTTCAGGTCCTTGGCAATCACCGAATGGGGATCACGGGCGAAGTTCCCGGATTGCGGGAGCCCGATGATCATCGACACTCCCCACGGATTAGCGCCGAGCAGCCAGTCCAACGCGGCGGCCTCGTATTCGCGAAAGCGGTTGTCACCGGTCATTCGCCGGTAGAGGTAAGCCTGGGTGGCGAAGCTTGCGATCAGGTTGTTGGAGCACCAGATGAAGGGAACTCCCATTCGGAATCCATTGTTCGCACGGCCGGTTACAGCCGCCAGGCCGCGCCTGTAAAAGCTCGCCAACTGCGCGCGCTCGCCGGCAGACCCATGTCGCCAGCTCTCGTAGTGACCGTTGTTGTGCCAGGGATACCACTGGTAGTGTCGGGCGGTATCCTTGCCCATCCAGGCCGTGACGGGCTCCTGCCGTGCGTACACGAGTGCGTCGCCGAGGAAGTGCAGCTCTCTCGTTGCATCGACGAGCGAAGCAGCGCCGAGCTCCATGTCGTCGCGCCAGTCGTCTTCCTCGTAAAAGTAAGGCGACCTGCCGGGCGCAGTCTGACACGCACCCTCGTGAAGTCGTCCAAGGCGATACGCCGCGCGTGCTCTCTGTCGCAGCCTCTCGGCGAACGCGTGATCGCGCTTCCTGAAGACAGCGGCGCCCAGTGCGAACGCAGCCGTGTATTTGCCCGCGGTGGAAGCGTACCCGGTGGACCTGTTCTTCGCCTTTATCAATCCCTGCGGCTTTCCGGTGCACGGGTACACCGGCCTCTCCTTTCCGCGGCCCCAGCCGTAATCGGAAGAGTCGGTCCATGGGAGGTCCCAGAAGCTGTGGTCGCGATCGTCGCCGAGCTGGTTGAACATGTCATCACCGCCGGGATACATCCGGAGAAGCCAGTCCAGTCCATGTCGCGCTTCGTCCAGGATATCCGCAACACCATTCGATCCGGGAAGGCCGTTGGCGGCAAATCTGTCGGCAAACGCGCGAGGGTTATCGCGGTACGCCATGAGCATCACGAACGTCGCGTTGGCTGATGTCGTCACGTACTGCAGATAGTCCGACGCATCCGCCCACCCGCCCGAAACGTTGATGAACTGGCCGTTGCGAACAGGGTGATCGACGATGATGCCGTCGCGCTTGTGAACCGAATCCCTGACGATCGGATTGAAACCCGACCGTTGCTGTCTCATGTAGTAGAGCAGCGTGTCGGCGGCACCGGTATACACGTTCGCGTCGATGCGAACGGGTGGAGAGACGGCCCCGCCCGCCACGACCTGGTATCGGCCGCGCACCCGGAGAGCCGAGAAATCGAGCCGATGCGTCGAAGCGCAGGGACCAAAACCGCCGCTGCTCTTTGTTGCCCGGGGGCCGAGAACGATGCGTCCGGACAGATCCTGCACCGAAAAGGATCGTATCGAGACGGAATCGAGCGAGCAGGCGACCGCGACCTTCGGCGCTGACAGCAAATACCCAAGCTGATTGATGCGGATGAACGTGCGCTGTGGTGCACTCTGAGCATGTCCGATCGATGCCACAGTCCCGATTGCCAGCAGCATCCACCATCGCCGGGACCGCCTCATGGATTCACTGTCTGGCATGTCTGGCTCGCGTGGGTATCGAATCGCATCGCGAGTGAAAGTTATGCGGCCGAACCGGCTCAAGCCCCGTTTGCCGTCACTTTCTGGTAGACCAGTGCAGTTCGCGTCGCAGTTCGCTCGACGGAAAATGCAGCGGCCCGCGCGCGGCCCGCAGACGCAAAGCGCGTGCGAAGCGCGCTGTCGCCAATCAGACGTGCGATTGCGGCGCCGAGCGCCGCTGAATTACCAGGAGGCGACAGAAGCCCGGACCGCTCATGCTGCACGATCTCAGGAATTCCTCCGGCGCTCGTAGCCGCAACAGCTTTGCCCATCCACAATGCATCGATGAGAACAGTGCCAAGTCCCTCGTTTGCCGAGCTCAGCGCAACCACATCGGCCGCGGCCATCAGAGATTCCGCGTCACGGCGATAGCCCGCAAGGTGGACATTGCTCTCGAGGCCGAGGCGTTTTATAGCACTCTCCACCGTGTGTCGCAGCGGCCCGTCACCAATGAGCAGTGCATGCGTGGCCGGCGCCCTCTCGAGCACATTTCTCATAGCGAGCACAAACGTGAGTGGATCCTTGTGACGGGCGAGGGCAGCAACCATGACTACCAGTGGCGCGCCTTCTGGAATTCCCAGCAGGTGCAGGGAGTGACTGTCGGACCGCGTGATGCAGCGGCTCAGGTCCACGCCACTCGGGATTATCTGGATCTGCGCCCGGTCTATGCCGCTTGCTACGAGCGATTCGGCGACAGCCCCTGATATCGCGATAATTGCCGTTGCGCGCCGGTATTTCAGCCTCGAGATCCAGTGGCGATGTACTCGAAAATCGACGCGACGGGTAATGACGACCTTCGCATCACGCGCGCAGAGCAGTGCAATCGAGGCCGCGTGTGCCGTATGCGCGTGGACGATCTCGATTTGCTCGCGCCGGATGAATCGCGCGAGAGCAATAGCTGCAACCGGGTCGAATTCCCAGCGTGGTGCGCAGGGCAGAACTCTCAGCCCACACGCCAGAGCGCGCTGTGCCAGAGGCTCGCCCGGGCGCGCCGCGATGACGCACCGATTTCCCGACCTGACCAGTGAGTCCGCGAGCCAGAGCACCTGACGCTCGCCGCCACGCCAGCCGCGCTCCGTGTCGATGTGCACGACCGACACTGGTCGTAGCGGAACAGCGTGCGCCGGCGCAGGCGCAAACCTCTTCGTCAGCGCTGGCTCGGCGATGGCCGATATCTGGTCAGGTGATACGGCGGTGTGCACTGCTCTCGTCGGGTGGTTCCCGCAGGGGTAAGTTCCGGGCTGCGCGACCCTGGACGACCGAGCCGTGCTGGAGCTCGACGCAGGCACACGTCGGCGGAGGAAGAAAGTACGGTGGCAGAGGAAGCCGGGCAACGACGAAAACCGGAGCGCATCCTGGTGGTCAGCCTGGACAATCTCGGCGACCTCGTCTTCGCCTCCGCACTGGTGCCGCCAATTCGAGAGCGGTTCCCGTCGGCACACATTGCGGTGTGGTGCAAGGAATACACGGCGGGGCTCGGCCCCCTGCTGCCGGCGGTTGATTCAGTCTACCATGCTGACCCGTTCTGGGACCGCGCCCCGGGCTCCGGTAAAGGGTCGTTTCGCCAGTTCCTCGAGGTCGCTGCTTCGTTGCGTCGTGCACGGTTCGACACCGCGGTCCTCTGCTTTGCACCCTGGCGGACCGCAGCGGCGGTTGCGGCGGTCGGCATACCTGTACGGATCGGGCTGGAACGACGGCGAAACCGAAGGTGGCTCACACACGCCCTTGCTTTCGAGGACCGCAGCAAGCGCGTGCTGGTGGAGGCGGCGCGATTGCTCGGTCCACTTGGCATCAAGGCCAGCGAGCTCAAATACAGGCTCGATTCGCGCCACTCGGACGTCGAGCTGAATGAGGTGCGGGCATCGCTTGGCGAGGGGGATTACGTCGCGCTCCACGCGTTCGCCGGAAGTGACGCGCGGTGTGTTGCGTTGAATCAATGGGTGGAGATTGCCGGGGAGCTCTCGCGACGCGGGATGTCTGTACTGTGGATAGGCACCACCGTCGAGCTCGAGCGCATTCGACAGATGGGTCCACCGGGAGTCAACTGGCGCTTCTCCGACGATTTGCCCGGAGCGTCACTGACGAAAACGGCCCTCGCGCTCTCCCTCTCGAAACTCTTCATCGGCCATGATTCCGGCCCGCTTCACATTGCCTCCGCGTTCGGAGTTCCGGCGATCGGCGTGTTTGCACCAGGGCAGCCGCAACGCACGTGTCCGCAGGGAACCGGACGCTCCCGAATTATTGGGCGTCGATCACCGCGCGACATAAGCGCCTCGGACATCCTTGCCGAAGTCGGGGCACTCGGCGTGATACAGTAAGACGCGTGAAGCCTGTGCTACGAGCGTCAGCGCTTGATCGCGTACATCTCCTGAGTTCCCCGAAACGTGCCCAGCAGGGGAAGCGTGACGCGGTCGATCGCATCGAGCGTCTCCTGACTCAGCCTCACTCCGGAAGTGGCAAGATTCTCATCTACCTGACTCGGCTTGCTCGCGCCGGTGATCACCGATGAAACGCGCGAGTCCCGCAGAACCCACGCGAGCGAGAGCTGAGGGAGTGTGAGGCCCGCCTCTTCGGCAATTGGCCGCAGCTGCTGAACCACCTCGAGAGTGCGATCGCTCCTCAAATCGGTTCCGAAAGAGGTGTTCATGTGCTCGCTTACTGCGCGTGAATCAGCCGGTGGCGGCTTACCCGGCAGGTATTTTCCACTTAGTACTCCCTGCGCCATCGGCGACCAGACGATCTGACCGATCTCGTTCGCAGCGCAAAGCGGGAATACTTCGTCTTCAGGTAACCGCCAGAGGATGGAGTACTCGGGCTGGCTGGAAACGAACTTCTCGACGTCGGGCATTGCGAGCGCCTCCGCAATCTGCTCCGCGGTCCATTCGCTGAACCCGATGTAACGCGCTTTTCCCTGTCGGACTACTTCACTCAGCGCGTGCATCGTCTCTTCGAGCGGCGTTTTAGTGTCGTAGCGGTGACACTGATAGAGATCGACATAGTCAGTCCGAAGCCGGGTAAGCGACGCGTCGATCTGCTTGCGCACCTGCGCCGCGGAAAGGCCTCGATCCGTTTTGGACATTGGAAAGAACAGCTTCGTCGCGAGGATGTACGACGACCTGTCGCGCCGGCTCAGTGCCTTGCCAAGAAAGGACTCGGCCGCTCCGTACCCGTAGATGTTGGCGGTATCGATGAAGTTGACGCCGAGGTCGAATGCCCGTTCGATACAAGCGAGCGCGTTGGCGTCGTCTACACCGACGCCGTAAGTGAGCCAGGAGCCGAGGGAGAGATCAGATACGTGAAGGTCGCTGCTTCCAAGGCGGCGATACTGCATTCAGGAATCCGGGTGAGCGCGGTGGGCATGAATCTCGAACGAGAGCGCATGACGCACAAGCCGAGCTAGACCAACCAGCCAGGGGTTCGGAGCTTTTGGGCCGCGCTGAAACTCTGACATCCGGCGGCGTCCGCAGCAACGGCAAGCCACTGATCTTCATGCCCTCGCAGGCATTCTATCACTTCAACGATTCCGACCTTGGCGCGATCATCGCGTATTTGAAGAGCGTGCCGCCGGTTGATCAGGTGACTCCACCGCCGAGCATCGGACCGATTGCACGGACGCTTTCGGTGATGACGCCGTTTCCGCTCGCGCCGGGGCGGATGATCAACCGTAATGCGCCGCGGCCGGCCCCGGTCCCGATGGGAGTAACGAAGGAGTACGGCGCTTATCTGCTGAAGACCGGTGGATGCACGGGCTGCCACAATCCGAATCTTTCAGGGGGTTCAGCCATCCAGGGGGTCAAGGTGCCGAACCTTACACGAGCCGGCATCGGTAGCTGGAGCGAAGCCGATTTCACCAAGGCCCTTCGCACTGGCGTTCGTCCGGATGGGAGAATTCTCAGCGCGGTGATGCCGTGGCCCTACACCAGATACCTCACGGACGACGAAATCAAGGCGATGTGGATGTACCTGCAGACCGTGCCAGGCACGTCCGACGGGAGAATAGCCCTCGTTTCCGCAGTTCCGGCGACGAGATCGTCGATACCGCCCAGGCCGGGCCGGTCACGGTCGTCCGGCGTGTAGGGTTCCGAGCGTATCATGTACGCAAGTAGCGGAGGGGTGAGAAGCGTCGTGGCCAGCACCATCATCGTGATGGCGCTGAAGAGCTCGGACGTCAGCACACCTGTAGCGAGGCCCATCTTGGCGAAGATCAGTCCGACCTCGCCCCGCGGTATCATCGCTACGCCAATGAGAAGTTTTCGCGCTTTGACCCAGAATGGAGCGTAGCCGGCAGCAACCTTGCCGACGAGTGCCACGACGAGAAGCGCTGACCCTACCGCCAGAACACTCAAATCCGCGAAGGCTCCGAGTGCTACTTCTGCTCCCACTGCGGCGAAGAAAATCGGGACGAAGAACAGGCCAAGCGTCGTAGTGGAACTCTCGATGCGAGTGCGCTGAGGAGTGTTATGCAGGACGAGTCCAGCCGCAAATGCGCCGATTATCGTCGCTGAGCCGGCGAGCGATGCGAGCCAGGCGAGAAGAAAAGCAAACGCAAGTCCTGCCACGCCCAGTGTCCCCGACGCTTCGAGGCGGTCGATGAAACGGAACACCGGAGGGACAACCAGACTTCCGAGAATCAAAGCAGCGGCGATGAATCCAACCGCGATCGAAGTCGTTCCCGCGATTCCCCAGAAACTCAACGTTACACCACCGACAATCCCGCCAACCACGGAGAGAATTACGAGCCCAATGACATCGTCTATCACAGCGGCGCCGAGCACTATCTGACCTTCGGCGCTTCGGAGCTGCCCGAGGTCGGAAAGCGTCCGCGCCGAAATGCCGATCGAGGTTGCGGTCAGCGCTGCTCCGGCGACTATCGAAGGAAGCGTCGGCAATCCGAGCAAGGCGCAGACGCCGTATCCGAGCGCAAATGGAAGGACGACTCCCACGACTGCGACCGCCATCGCTTCGCCGCCAACCTTGAGCAGCGAGCGGATGTCGGTGTGAAGCCCGATCTCGAAAAGCAGCACGACCACACCCAGCTCGGCGAGCGTATGAATGACCGGGTCCGCCGGATCGAGAATTCCGAGGAGCGATCTGCCGAGAACGATCCCCGCAACGAGCTCTCCGACGACGGACGGCTGGCCAAACCGCTGCGCCACGAGACCGAGCACTTTCGTGGCCGCCAGAAGCGCGACGAGAACGGCGAGAAGGTGTGGCACGTCGTGCTGGCTCATAAACTCTGGTATGATGGTTCCGCTCGTCGGACAAGCTGCATTACTCTATTGAGTAACGATTTCGACGAGTAGTTTTCGAGACTCGTCTATTGCTGCGATCGAATCACAGATGCAAGTGGGACCTCCGGGCCTTCCTCAATGTTCAATCGCGAAGAACGGAACAGCAAGATTGCCGAAATCCGGGATGTCCCGCTAATCGTAAGAGCCGCCGTGCAGGGACTGAAAGACGAACAGCTCGATACCCCCTATCGCGACGGCGGCTGGACGGTGAGGCAGGTAGTGCACCACCTTGCCGATTCGCACGCGAATGCGTACCTGCGCTTCAGATGGCTCGCAACCGAAGATCATCCGACGATCAAGACGTACGACCAGGATGTATGGGCGGCGCTGCCCGATTCCCGGCTGGCGGTGGACTCCTCGCTCAAGCTGCTGGAGGGACTTCACGAGCGATGGGTCGCGTTTCTCGAGCTGCTGCCGGACGACGCCTGGTCACGCCGGGGATTTCATCCCGAGCGCGGAGAAGTCAGTATCGACGATCTGCTGGAGATCTACGCCGATCACGGCGCGCATCACGCGGGACAGATCACCGATCTGAGGGCCAGAAAAGGCTGGTGAGGTAAGCGTTGCATGCCGGTGTCTGAGCCTATTGCCGAAGAGTGGCACCGCTTCACGGGGTTCTTCGAACAGCTGCCGCGCTTCGCCGGCGCAACAACGATTATCATCGGTGCGGCAATGCTTGCGGCGTGGTGGCTTGGAATGCCCGCACTCCGCGGTTTCGATCCCGCGCCGCCGATGCCGCCCCTCACTGCGCTGACTTTCGTTCTGGCGGGCGCATCGCTGTTTCTCTCCTACCCGAAGTATGCGTCGCGATGGCAAGCCGAAGCCTCGCGGGCGCTCGCCATTCTGGTGATTGTAATCGCGCTCATTGCGGGAGCTGAGCGCATCCTCGGTCGCAGTCTCGGGATCGATCTGTCGGTGATCGATTCTGCCGTCAGGGGGTCGAACGCCGCCGCGCCAGGACGCATGGCGATCAGCAGCGTGGTTGCCTTTCTCCTCACCGGAATCGGGATTCTTCTGCTCCGCCGCGACCGCCGAACCAACGGCTTCACCTCGCAAATCGCCGCCTTGGAAGTTTTTCTCGTGGCATTCATCCCACTGGTCGGATATGCGTTCGGCGTTCGCGATTTCTACTTGATGCAGCCGTTCATCGGGATGGCGCTCATCACCGCGGTGACGTTTGTCATCCTTGGCCTGGGTCTGCTCTTCTCGCAACTTCATCGTGGAATACCAGGCCTCGTAGTTGACGCCGGTGCCGCAGGCGTGGTCTCGCGGCGTCTACTTCCAGGCGCCATTCTGCTGCCTTTCATATTCGGCATGATTCGCCTTGCCGGCGAGCAGGCGGGTTTGTTCAGCAGCCAGGTGGCGACATCGCTCTTTGCCGTCGCGGACATCCTGACGTTCCTGCTGCTCGTGGCGTGGAGTGCGAGGGTGCTTCGAGTCACGGACCGAAAGCGGGCTGAGCTCTTCGTGGGTGAGCGCGAGGCGCGGATGAGCTCGGAAAAAGCGCGCAGCGATGCCGAGGCGGCAAAGGCGGAGGCCGAGGCAGCTCGCGCCGAGGCAGAAAGCGCGAACGGAGCAAAGAGCGATTTTCTCGCGGTGATGTCGCACGAGCTTCGGACTCCGCTGTCCGCGATAATGGGATATCAGGAGCTGCTTGCCGACGGCATAAGCGGCCCCATAACCGAGCAGCAATCGCAACAACTCGGAAGAATCAAGGCCAGCGCGCGTCACCTGCTGTCGCTGATCGATGAGATACTGACGTTCACGCGAATCGACGCGGGTCGGGAGAAAGTGGACCTGGAGCGCGCATCCCTGACGACTATTCTCGAGCCCGCCGCGGAGCTGGTCGAGCCCCTCGCTCGCGCCCGCGGCCTTCACATCGAAGTGATGCTACCGCCGAATGAAGTAATTGTCGAGACGGACGCGGTGAAGGTGCGCCAGATGATCGTCAATCTGTTGAGCAACGCCGTGAAATTCACCGACAGCGGCCGCATCATCCTTTCCGGCGACCAGAAGGGAGACCAGCTGATTGTATCAGTCGAGGATACCGGAATCGGAATAAGCCCGGAACATTTCGAGCGGGTCTTCGAGCCCTTCTGGCAAGTGGAGCAGAAAGCGACGCGCCGCGCGGGCGGGACGGGGCTCGGCCTCACCGTCACCCGGCGGCTCGCGTTGCTTCTCGGCGGCGACGTGACGGTGAAGAGTGAGCCGGGTACCGGAACGACATTCACGATCTGTCTTCCCGTACGGCCAAGCGAATCGAGTCCGATGATAGCGCGCGCAGCCTCCATGCACCCGGACTAGATTCTCGCGCCAGGCATTTTGCCGAGCCTGTTCCAGCCCAGCTCGCTGTACTCCCTACGAATCAGGAGCAAGCATGAAGCTTCGCGTGTCGGTCATCCGAAGTCTCTTCTGTGCTTTCGTGCTGACAGCCAGCCACAATGTATTCGCTCAGCAGACCGTGTCGGCACCTCCGATTGCTGACCGCTACCGGGCGAATGCGACACGATTGATTGCTGCGGCGCTCGCTGACAGTGTCGCCTACAACCGGCTTGCGCGTCTGACGGACACATTCGGCCACAGGTTCAGCGGCTCGGCGAGTCTCGAGGCTGCAATCGACTGGATTCTCGCCGAAATGAAGCGTGACGGCCTCCAGAATGTGCGCGGCGAAAAAGTAATGGTCCCGCGCTGGGTTCGCGGCAACGAATCGGCAATGCTGGTGAGCCCGAGACGCTACCGGCTGCACATGCTGGGGCTCGGCCGAAGTGTGGGAACGCCCCCGGCAGGAATTACCGTCCCAGTGCTCGTGGTCGGCAGCTTCGATGAATTCGCCAGACGACAAGCCGAAGCGAAAGGAAAGATCGTTCTGTTCGACGCTCCGTTCGTCAGCTACGGCGAGACAGTGAGATACCGTGGGCGTGCGGCGTCGACGGCTGCGCGAGCGGGCGCTGTCGCGGCGCTCATCCGAAGCATCGCATCGAACTCGATTCAGAATCCGCACACGGGGGCGATGTCCTATGACACCACCGTCGCGCGAATTCCGGCGGCTGCGCTCAGCGTGGAGGACGCCATGATGCTCCACCGCATGAGCGACCGCGGCGAAAAAATCGTCGTCACGCTCAAGATGGAAGCAAAGACATTACCCGATGCTCCGTCACGAAACGTTATTGCTGAAATTGTCGGATCCGAGAAGCCGGACGAAGTTGTGGTGATTGGCGGCCACATCGACTCCTGGGATGTTGGACAAGGCGCAATGGACGACGGCGGCGGGAGCGTCGCGGCGTGGGAAGTGGTGAGGCTGATCAAGGACCTCGGCCTGAGGCCGCGGCGGACGATACGCGTAGTTCTGTGGACGAACGAAGAGAACGGCTCGCGAGGTGCGCTCGCTTATCGCGATACACACGCGCACGAGCTCGACAAGCACGTGCTCGCGATGGAATCGGATGCCGGGGTGTTCAAGCCCCTCGGCTACCGCGTCACAGGCCCCGACTCCGCCGTTGCCATCGTGCGCGACATCGCCTCTCTGCTCGCCGGCATCGGTGCAACGAGCGCCGAGGCGGGAGGTCCGGACGTTGATGTCGGGCCGCTTGCGGAAAGAGGGGTTCCTGCAGCGAGCCCGATCGTGGACGGGACGCGCTACTTCTGGTATCACCATAGCGACGGCGACACGATCGACAAGCTCAATCCGCGCGAGATGTCGGAATGTGTCGCAGTGAATGGCGGTGCTGGCCTACATCGTCGCGGACATGCCTGGCACTCTCGGGCGGGTGGCTCCGACGCCAGGTGGCTAGCTATTTCGCCGCGACGGGTCCGTCAGGCTTTGACGTCACCGGCGCCCCGGCCGTTTCCAACGGGGCCACGAAGTTGAACAGGTCAAGCTTCATCATGCCGCGGGGACGCGCAGCAGCGTCGTAGCGATACGACGTTACCGAGCAGTTCGCGATCTCCTCTGTGCGATCGATGGCGAGGATCTGTTCCTCCGTCATGTGCTCGAGCAGATACCGCATACAAAGAACGACGACGGAGTGGCAGACGAGCAGGACGCGTTCCGCGCAGTATTCACGCGATATCATCTCGATCGCGCTTCGCAGGCGCAGAATGACGTCGCACCAGCTCTCGCCGCCGGGTGGGCGGTGGTAAAACTTGCCGAGTAGTCGCCGGAATTCCGCCTGTTCCGGGTGATAAGCTTCAATGCCGACTTTCGTCAGGCGGTCGAGAATGCCGAACTCCTTCTCACGCAATCGTTCATCTACGACGAGAGAATACGCGTCATCGGCGAGGCCGGCGGCGTGGGCCACGATCGCCGCGGTATTCCGCGCTCGCAGATACGGAGATGTGAGGATGACGTTCGGCTTGGCGTCCCCGGGCATTGCGGCAAACCAGCGGCCGAGGGCGGTCGCCTGCTGCTCCCCAAGCGGCGAAAGAGGAACGTCGACATCGCGGACGTCGAGGTCGATCACATGGTCGCCGGCGAGAAGCGCCGCTTCGCGCGCCACGTTGCCGGCGGACTCTCCGTGTCGAACCAGCCAGAGTGCGTCGGGCCAGATCTGAGCGTGCGTCACGTTCCGTATGCGCAGTCAAAGACCGTACCACATAAAAGGGGTGCACCGCTTAGCGATGCACCCCTCATACAATGCATGTGGTGATCTCTACACGACCGGCTTGTACCGGAAGGCGGCGACACCGCCCTTCGCGGACTTGATCGTGAACTCCTTGCTGCCCTTGGCGGGCACCGGGCCAACGGAAACAGTTTCGGTGAAGAGCACCTTTCCGGCCTTGTCGAGGAAGTCCACAGTGAGTGGATAGGTTTTCGCCGCGCTCGAGCGATTCTCTATCGTACCCGAAAGCTTCGTCGCGTCTGTGCCCTTTGAGAACTCGAAGAAGCTCACCTTGACTGCAAGCTTGTCTGCCTTCCCCGTGTAGTAAACCAGCGAGTCTGTGTACTGCTTGTTGAGCTTTGCGGCCTTGGTTGCCTTCACGAGTCCCGCATAGGCGAAGGCATTCAGCATGTAGTTTTCGGGATTGCTCGGATCCAGATCGTTCAACCGCGTCACGAGCGGGAACACTTTGTCAAACTGGTTGAGGAAGATGTAGCTCGCCGCGAGGTTGTTGAGCGCGTCACGCTGGTAGGGATTGCGCTCCAGGACTACGAAGAAGATGCGCCCGGCGTCTTCCGGGCGCTTGAACTGTGCGGCCATGACGCCTGCCTGCATAAGCGCATTCTCGCCGTAACGCGCAGGATTCGCGAGAAGAGGCGCATAGATCTTACCAATCGAGAGGCTGTCACCAGCAGTGATGTAGAGCTTCGCAAGGTTCTGGAGAGCGAAAGTCTGCTGGATGTCGTCGGTCGATCTGGCGAACACTGCATTCCAGGCGTTGATGGCTTCGCGCGCAAGAGCTTTCTTTCCGGCCGGTGGTGCGGCGTCCACGCGAATGGTCGCGGTACCCGCCATTTCGACCAGAGTCCGGTCCCGGACGTCGTCGAATGTGGTGTCCGTTCCGGCCGCCTCCAGGGTCTTCTTCCAGTACTCGGCGGCTGTCGTGTAGTCCTTCTTGTTCTTGGCCACGCTTGCGAGAACGGAATAAGCGTACGGCGCGGTCCGATCCAGTACCAACGCCCGCTTTGCGTAGATCTCAGCCGAATCGAACTTGTTGGCGTTCACGGCATTGATCGCTGCGTTTGTAACGGCCAGCCACGGCTTCTGCCGTCTCCACTGCCTGCCGACTTCGGTGCAACCGGGGGAGGTGGCTTCGACTAGGGTCCACATCGAATCGGCAGCGGCGAAGAGATCTATCAGCCCCTTCGGATCGGTGGTGAGCCCGATTGCAGAGCGGGTGGAGATCGGTGAAACGCCAGGCTGATCGAGGAGAAGAACGTACGCCTGACCGAGGAGATAGGCGCGGGCAACCGGGTTTTCGTTTTTCGCGGCGGGAGCATTCAGCGCTGCGACGACATCGCGAAGATCCTTTGTGGCGGTTCCCGTTCTCAGCCCGGCTTGAGCGCGTGTCATGGAGAAAGTGGCCCGCGCAACCGACTGCGGCTTGGATTCGTCGATCTCGCAGGTAAGACCCGCGGGAGCGGCTGGGGCGGCGGGCGGATTCTGCGCGGTCAGCGGGGCCGCGAATACTACTATAGTAGTGGCGGCAGCGGCTACTGCCCGCTCGAAGGCGTTCGAGTAGAAAAATCTCATTGAGCAAACTCCGACTTGTGAGCGCAGTTCGCCCTCCGGCAAGCAAGGCAGGTGGGGCGGTGGTGGTAACTTGAGGCGGAAGTCTAGTAATATACCCGCGCCGGACGATCGTTCCAGAATGCCAGCAATAGCGAGCAGGAGTCAAGCGGATTGCGCTGCAGCAGGACTTTTTCCAAGTGTTCGATAACGAGCTGCATCATCGCGATGGCAGGTGCACTTCTGCTGTCATCCTGCGCGCCCGAGCCGACTGACCCCGCGACCACGGATATCAGCGGAGTCTGGACGTCGGATGCACACATCTTCGCGCTGTCGCAGATCAAGCTGGAGCTCCTGGGTGCCGGGAAGTTCGAAGGCATGCTCATCGAGCCAAATCGCCTGCGTGGCATTCTGGCCGTTGGAACCGGATACGAAGCCATCACCTTCGTCAAATAGCGAGGCGTTCTGGCGCGCTCATCATCCATTTACCGCAAGGCAATAGCACATCTGCAGCGTGTCGATCCGGTGATGGCAGAGGTCATCGATGAGGTCGGTCCGTGCACCCTGGAGCTGCGCACTGCCGGGACCCACTTCGATGCGCTCATCCGGTCGATCGTCTACCAGCAGCTATCGGGCAAGGCGGCCGCGACGATCCACGGAAGGGTGCGCGCGATGTTCGATTCCGAGACACCTCTTCCTCAGCAGATTACTGCAGCCCAGCACGACGCGCTGCGAAAAGCGGGTCTGTCCAACCAGAAGGCGGGATATCTCAGGAATCTCGCGGAGCACTCGCTCAACGGGTCGCTTCCGGTTGAATCGCTGCATGAGCTGGGCGACCAGGATATCATCGACGCTCTCACGCAGGTGAAGGGGATAGGCAGGTGGAGCGCGCAGATGTTCCTGATGTTCCGCCTCGGCAGGCCGGATGTGCTGCCGGATCTCGATCTCGGCGTGCAGAAGGGGATCCAGCGGGCATACCGAATGCGGAGGCTTCCTCCAGCGAAGAAGGTGCTGGAAATAGGATCGAAATGGGCGCCGTATCGAACAATCGGCTCATGGTACATGTGGCGGGTACTCGAGCTTCCCTCGGACGCACTCAGAGGACCTCGGCCCCGTGCGGCGCGAAGCCCCAAATGAACCTAGATTGATCGTATGCTGACGTCGTTTGACGATCTTCCGGATGGCTCCCGTGTGTGGGTTTACGGTGTTGATCAGCAGCTGGAGCCGGCTGCCGAATCCGTGCTCTTGCGTGAGGTAGATAACTATCTAACCGATTGGACCGCTCACGGCGTACCACTCGCCGCCGCGCGACACTGGAGAGACAACAGGTTCCTGACGGTAGCCGTGGATCAGAGCCGGGCGGGTGCGTCGGGATGCTCCATTGACGGCCTTTACAGAACCCTCAAGTCCCTCGAGGGGAGGATCGGCGCCGCAGTGGTTACCAGCGGCCTCGTCTTCTTTCGAGGAAAGGATGGGACAATCCGCTCGGTGACGCGCGACGTGTTCACCGACCTGGGCGCGGCGGGAGAGGTGGACGGCGAAACGGAAGTGTTCGACCCCTCCGTAACCAGTCTCGGCGAATGGCGCGCAAGATTCTCATCGCATGCGTCCGATTCGTGGCATGGATCGCTGCTGCAAACACGTGCCGGGTGACGTGAAGACCCACACCTCCTACCTCACTTTCAACACGAAAAAGCGGCAGGAGATCATCGACATCACGGACGAGGTCGAGGCATGTCGCGCGGCGGCGGGCATAAGTGAAGGCTTCGTGCTCGTCTCAGCGATGCACATCTCCGCTTCGGTATTCGTGAACGATCACGAGCCGGGGTTGTGGAAGGACATTCTCGACTGGCTCGAGACGAGGATCGCCCCGTGGTCGCCCGACGACTATCGCCACAACAGCGGAACCGGTGAGGACAATGCCGCAGCGCACCTGAGGTCTCTCACTGTCGGCCACGAGGTCATTATTCCAGTCACGAAGGGACGACTCGACTTCGGGCCGTGGCAGCGAGTGTTCTACGGTGAGTGGGACGGCCAGCGGTCCAAGCGCGTCGTGATCAAGGCGTTGGGAGTGTAGCGCGAAGACAGGGAGCTCGATCTCAGGCGGCTACGTCCTCATGTCCCTGCTGCAGCGATGGCCGACTGAGCTTCGAGCGCGTGGCGCTTGAGTCGCGTGATCATTGCATTCAACCCCGGCTCACGTGCACCGAGGCCGATGCTTTCCATCAGCGTTCGCACGAAATCCGAGGGGATCCGAAGCGTTACCTCCGGCGGCTGATCGTTCACCGCGCCGAAAACAATCGCGAGCACCGCAGCAATTGTCGGCGATTGCCGGACATCGGGATCAGCGTAAAAGTGAAGCTTTCCATCTTTGAGCTCGGGCACGATGTTGACTCGCGTCTGACACTCCGGAATGTTGAACTTCGCGCGGTCGATGTAGCTGAGCCTCTCCGGAAACGGCTCGAGCTTCTTGGAATATTGCACGAGCGCCTGCATCTTCTCCTCGCGCCCCATAGAGCGGAAAAGGCGGAGAACGCGGTCAATCGACGGAGGGATCGGTGAGGTGGTCGCTTCCTGCATTTCTTGAAAGGTAATTCATGAGGCGCGCCCTCTGGCTCGCCGCGCTGCTGGCGACGAGCTGCAGTCGCGAGGACCGTAATTCGGTAACCGCGACCGGGACTCTCGAGGTCATCGAGATAGATGTAGCGCCGATGACGACGGGTCGCGTGCTCCGAATGCTGGTGAATGATGGCGACATCGTTCGCGCCGGAGACACACTGGCGATCCTGTCCCAGCCAACGGCGCAACCTGAGATCGAGCAACGGGAGGCGCAGGTGGAAGCATCCCGCGCCGGTCTGAGCGAGGCCGAACGAGGCTCGCGAACGGCCGAAATAAATCGCGCTGCCGCGGAGCTCCGAGCGGCCGAAACCGAAGCAACGCGCACCGCTGCAGACGCAAATCGGGCGCGCGCGCTGCAGCGTGCCGGCGCGATCTCGCTTCAGCAGCGTCAGGCGGCGGAGGCGGCGGCGAGACAAGCCGCAGCACATCGCGAGGCGTTGCGGCAGAGCCTCTTGCTCCTCAGGCAGGGTACACGCCCCGAGCGAATCGCTGGCGCCCGGGCACAAGTGGCGGTTGCCCAGGCAGGACTCTCAGCAACGAAAGCGATTGTCGGCGATCTCACGCTCACTGCACCGGTTCCGGGCGTTGTGCTGAGCCGAAATGCGGAACCCGGAGAGATAGTGACCGCCGGCCAATCGGCTGTCACGCTTGGCGAGGTTCGCCGACCATGGGTCAGGGTTTACGTGAATGCTCGCGAGATTCCGAGCATCAAAGTCGGCAGTGCAGCGAAGGCGACGCTCGACGGACTACCAGGGCGCACATTCAACGGTCGCGTCGTCGCGGTGAATACGAAGGCGGAATTCACGCCTCGCGTGGCGCTGACCGAAGACGAGCGAGCGGACATGACCTTCGGCGTGAAGATCGAATTCAACGACACCTCCGGAGCGCTCAAGCCGGGCCTGCCGGTCACCGTAACGATCCCGAAGAAAGCGCCCAGCGCGTGACCCCCGCCGTCCATACGGAGAATCTGACAAAGACGTTCGGGTCTATCCGGGCAGTCGACGGAGTGACGCTCGACATCGAGCGGGGAGAAGTCTTCGGCGTCCTCGGACCGAACGGATCGGGAAAGACGACAACGATACGGATGCTGTGCGGGCTGCTCACGCCGACATCGGGCACGGCGACAGTCGCTGGGTTCGACGTGAGAACGCAATCCGAGGATATCCGGCGAAACATCGGTTACATGTCACAGCGCTTCGGCATGTACCACGACATGACCGTTGCCGAGAATCTCGATTTCTACGCGTCGCTTTATGGATTGGCCGGCACGCAGAAGAAACAACGAATGGACGAGCTGTTCGCCGAGCTCGGGCTCGCGCCGCGGGCGAATCAGCTAGTCGGCACGCTGAGCGGCGGCTGGAAGCAGCGAGTCTCTCTCGCGTGCGCAATCGCACACAGACCCGTGATCCTCTTCCTCGACGAGCCGACTGCGGGGGTCGATCCCGCGGCGCGCCGCCAGTTCTGGGACATGATCTACACGCTCGCGAAGCAGGGAACGACTATCGTCGTCACCACGCACTACATGGATGAGGCAGCGCGCTGTCAGCGAATTGCGTTTCTGTCTCGCGGACATTTGATCGCCCTTGGAACGGCTGAGGAGATCACCGCGCAGTTCGGCCAGCCCACGATTGAAGACGTGTTCATCGAGCTTCAGCGTCGCGATGAAGCGGAGACAGTCAAAACGTGACAGGATCAGCAGCGACGACCGTCAAGAGCCCGATTACGACTCGGAGGAGTTTCCGGAGTCTCCTCGTGCCGATGCTCAAGAAGGAGTTCATCCAGATGCGAAGGGATCGGCTCACCTTTGCACTGATGGTCGGAATCCCGGTGATTCAGCTGGTTCTCTTTGGCTACGCTATTCGGACGGAGGTCCGGCACTTGCCGACGGTGGTGCTCGACGAATCACGCAGCTCCGAGAGCAGAAGTCTCGTGTCGGTGATGGAACAGACACAGAACTTCAGGATCGCGGGCCAGGCTTCCTCGCGGGCCCAGGTGAGAGACTGGATCGAGTCAGGGCGGGCCAAGGCCGCGATAATCATTCCGCCAGATTTTCACACCGACCTGAAACGCCAGCGCACTGCACAGGCACAGGTGATCGTGGACGCGGCCGATCCGCTCGCGTCCGCTGCGGCAATTGGAGGTGCGGCTCTCGCCGCGTCGGTGCGCGCGACAGCAATCGCCGATCGTGGGGCGAGTCGTCCACCCCCGCTCGAGGTGCGCGTACGCCCGTGGTACAACCCTGCGCTGCGAAGCTCCATCTACATCGTGCCCGGGATCATCGGGGTGCTTCTCAGCCTGACCCTTCTCGCGATAACGAGCATTGCCATCGTGCGGGAGCGGGAGCACGGAACGTTCGAGCAGCTCGTCGTCACGCCGGTCAGCAAGAGCGCGATCATGCTCGGCAAGCTGCTTCCGTTCGTCCTGGTTGGATATGTCCAGATGACGTCGATCCTCATCCTCGGACGCATCCTCTTCGGCGTTCCGATACGAGGAAGCATCGTACTGCTCTATGTGTTGTCGCTCGGATTCATAGTTGCCAATCTGGGTATCGGCCTTCTCGTGTCCACTCTTGTGAAGACGCAGATCCAGGCGATCCAGCTGAGCATCCTGCTCCTGATGCCGAATATCCTGCTCTCGGGCTTCATGTTTCCCCTCGAGGCGATGCCTGTCGTGGCGCAGTGGATCGCCCTCGCGCTTCCGCTGACCTACTATCTCACGATACTCCGGGGAATTCTTCTCAAGGGGGTAGGCATCAATTATTTATGGCACGAAACTCTCATCCTGGCGGGGTTTGCAGCGGTGCTGATCCTGATCAGCGTCAGGAGATTTTCGAAGACCGTCGGCTAAAGAGGGAACGCCTCGCAATCAACAGGAGCTCGAGATGCCCACGAGAAAGGCCAGTGCAGTATGGGAAGGCGGACTGAAGACCGGGACAGGCAACTACAGTGTCGAGAGTGGCTCCGCGACGGGAGAGTACAGCTTTGCGCGGTTCGCAGAAGGTGGTGCCGCGTCCAATCCTGAAGAGCTACTTGCCGCCGCAGAAGCGTCGTGCTTCAGCATGGCGTTCAGTGGCGCGCTGGAGAGAAATGGAACTCCGCCCACGAGAATCGCTACCGACGCTGCCTGTACGGTCGAAAAAGTCGGCGAGGGATTTCAGATCACGACGATGAAGCTGGATGTGCGCGCGTCGGTGCCGAATATAGATGACGCGAAGTTTCAGGAGCTAGCGCAGGCTACTCTAGCGGGCTGCCCGGTGTCGAAGGCACTCAAGGACAATATGAAAATGGAGCTGAACGCCCGGCTCGAATAGCTACGCCGGCCTTGCCCACTCCAGTCTGGCGTCGCACGCATCGCAATTGCCGCAGCACCACGTCCGGTCGACTTCCTCGCCGAAGTGCTCGAGAATGAACTTTGTGCGACAATCGGTCGTCTGACAGAACTGGATCATCGTTCCCAGTTTCTTCTGGTCGGCCGCGCGACGCTCCTCGTAGTCGAGCAGATCGCGACTCAGGTCGACTGACGTGAGGTTTCCCTGCAGCCGCTGCCAGCGGCCGCCTCGATGCTCGCGAACGAGGCCGTGGCGCTTGAGCAAGGCGAAGACAATCTTTGCCTTTCGCTGCGGGACCTCGGTGATATCGGAGATGTCGCTGAGCGCTACCGGCTGGTCGACCGGATATTTCTCAAGCGCGAGCGCGACGCGCGCCGCTTCCTCCACTTCCGGATACCGCCCGCCAAGGAAATAAGTCTGAATCCGACGGTCCTCGACGCGGTATAGCATCGTGCAAAGCGCGGGCAGTCCGTCGCGACCCGCGCGTCCCGCCTCCTGGTAATAGGACTCGATCGATCCGGGGAAGTGGTAGTGAATCACGAATCGAATGTCCTGCTTGTCGATGCCGAGGCCAAAGGCGTTGGTGGCGATGATCGCCTTGGTCTCTCCACTCATGAACGACTCCTGCACCGCTTTTCGCTCTGCTGCCGGCCGCTTGCCATGATAGAGCCCGACACTGTGGCGGTCGGAAAGCATCTCATAGAGTCGCTCCGCCTCCTTGACGGTCGCGACGTACAGCACGCCGGACCCGGGGCTCTCTCTCAGAAGCTGCTCGACGACCGAGTCCTTGATACTGTCGTTGACGGTGCGTCTCACCTCGAAACGCAGATTCGGCCGCGCGAATCCCGTAATCGTGATGTGAGGATTCCGCATTCCGAGCTGGTGGACGATATCGTCCTGAACTTCCTGAGTCGCGGTCGCCGTCAGCGCCAATATCGGTGGGCGACCGAGGCGCTTGGCAATCGAGCCGAGCGAGAGGTAATCCGGCCGGAAGTCGTGTCCCCACTGACTGACGCAATGGGCTTCATCGATCACGAAGAGACTGACTTTGCGGCTGAGCAGGTGCTCGAAGAACCCTCGGTCCTTGAACCTTTCAGGCGTGAGGTAGAGAAGCTCGCCCTCGCCCGCCTGAATCTGCCGGTGCGCCTCGCGGGTCTCGAGTGTCGAGAGATGCGAATGCATCGCTACCGCATCAACACCCTGAGCCGTCATCTTGTCCTGTTGATCCTTCATCAGCGCGATCAGCGGGCTGACTACGACCGTGAGGCCCGGAAGGAGGAGCGCCGGAAGCTGGTAGATCACAGACTTCCCGCTTCCGGTCGGCATCACTACGAGAGCGTCACGACCTTCGAGAAGCGCTTTGATCGGTTCCCACTGGCCACGCCTGAAATTGGCATGACCGAACCGGTCCGTCAGCATGGAGCGGGCGGACTCCTTTGTAATTGGCTGCTGCATACGCATTTCCTACAGGCACGAACTATTCCCGCGCGACGGCGCCCGGTGAAGGCGTATATTCAGCGCTAACTGCGTCGCGCGAAGCGCACCCTGGAAAAATAACCTCTCAGGTTTGAACGGGATGACTCTCTGAGCCGAGCGGGAACAAAGGATTCAATCCGCGTTTTCGTCATTTCGGCGCCCGGACTCGAGCAGATTCTTGCCTCGGAGATCCGGAAACTCGGCTTCCCCGCCGCCGAAACGGTCGAGGCCGGCGTGGGGCTCACGGCATCGCTCGAGCAGGTGTACGAGCTCAATCTCCATCTCAGAACGGCGAGCAGGGTCATAGTCCGAGTGGCTGAGTTCCACGCCAGCACCTTTCATGAGCTGGAGCGGCGCGCTCGGCGAGTCATGTGGAGTGAGTATCTCCATCCAGGGTCTCGTGCCCGCTTTCGGGTGACCTGCAGAAAGTCGCGGCTCTTCCACTCGGATGCCGTAGCCCAGCGATTCGCTGAATCCGTGGTGAAGCAGGTTCCCGGAGTCGTAGTCGCCTCGGCGCATCGAGACCCAGCCGATATCGCCGATAGTGACGAGTCGGATACGGGGCCCGAGCAGCTGTTCATCGTGCGTCTCACTCACGACAACTGCGTCGTCAGTGCCGACAGCTCCGGCCAGCTGCTTCATCGCCGGGGATACCGGCAGGCAACAGGAAAGGCGCCGCTGAGGGAGACGCTTGCTGCCGCGATGCTGATTGGAAGCGGCTGGGACGGAGGCGCCGTGATGATCGATCCGTTATGCGGCTCGGGGACGATAACGATCGAGGCTGCTCTCATTGCCCGGCAAATCGCGCCCGGAATCAACCGCGCATTCGCCTTTCAGGAATGGCCGAGCTACGAGAGCACCAAATGGGAGTCGCTCGTGGCGGAAGCGCGTGAGCGGGAACGACCGGCAGGGAGCCCGATCATGGGTTCCGACCGTGATGCGGGGGCGGTTCAATCCGCACGGGCAAATGCAGAGCGCGCCGGAGTCTCGGAAAGCGTTCTGCTCGAGGTGCGAGCGATTTCAGCTGTCGATTTCCCGCTTCCTCCCGGCTGGATCGTGACGAATCCGCCCTATGGCATTCGTGTCGGTGAGCGACGCCCGCTAAGAAATCTCTACGCGCAGCTTGGCAAGACAATTCGGTCGCGTGCTCGCGGTTATAGATTTGCTCTGCTATCCGCAGATACGATGCTCGACTCGGCCCTCGAGATTCCGCTAACGGAGGTTTTCCGGGCGAGGAATGGAGGCATACCGGTTCGGTTTCTGAGGGGCCCGTCGGAATGAACGGCACCGAGGAGCGAGGAGGGCACGATGAGCGTCGGTGATCCGGTCGGTCTGCTGTCGGCTAACCTCTAATAGCGACAGCGCTTTAGCCGCAAGCCGTAGAAGCCTCCTCCTCAAATCGGGCCGTCCCCCTCTAGGAAGCGGTCTCACTTTTGAATACAGTAAATCCGATTAGGCCCTTGCGTCACTTGTCCCGCCTGCGGCCGCCCCCACTTCTCCGATTGAAGTGAGCGGACAGAAGACATTCACATCAGGAGATGCCGTGGAAATCGGCGATACAATCGACACCGAGCCAGAAACCGCGCCTGCGCAGCGGAAACGGCCAGGCCGTGGTGCCCTCTCCGACGGGGAGTCGGTGGAACGGAAACCAACCCGGCGCCGAAACGGATCGCGCGGAGTCACGCGGCGAAGTAATAACGGAGGCTCCGACGGCTCAGCGTCGAGCGCCGAGCTTCAGACCCTGCTTGCCGGGTTGCGTGACCTGCGCGACGGAGAGTTCGGAATCCGTCTGCCCAAGAGCACCGACCCGCTGATGTCCGCCATCGCCGATGCGTTCAACGGCATCGCCGAACGGAATGAGCGGCTCTCATCCGAGGTGATTCGCGTCGCAACGACGATTGGACGCGAGGGACAGATGCATGAGCGCGCATCGATCGGGCGTGCTACGGGCGGATGGGCGACGATGACGAGCTCGCTCAACTCGCTCATTGGCGATCTGGCGTCGCCAACAACAGAAGTCGCGCGAGTGCTCACCGCGGTAGCGGAAGGCGACCTGTCCCAGAAGATGGTTCTCGAGATCGACGGAAAAACCGTGCAGGGCGAGTTCCTGAGAATCGGAACCACGGTGAACAAGATGGTCGACCAACTCAGCGCGTTTGTATCGGAAGTGACGCGTGTCGCAAAGGAAGTGGGAACGGAAGGCAAGCTGGGCGGTCAGGCCCACGTCCCCGGTGTTGCCGGCACATGGAAGGATCTTACCGACAACGTAAATACGCTCGCCGGAAACCTCACGAGCCAGGTGCGCAACATCGCCGACGTTACGACGGCGGTCGCGAAGGGTGACCTGTCACGGAAGATCACCGTTGAAGCTCGCGGCGAGACCCTCGAGCTGAAGAACACCATCAACACGATGGTGGACCAGCTCAGCTCGTTTGCTTCAGAAGTAACGCGTGTGGCCCGCGAAGTGGGAACGGAAGGCCGGCTTGGTGGACAGGCTCAGGTGCCGGGTGTAGGCGGAACGTGGAAGGACCTCACCGACAACGTGAACACTCTGGCGGGTAACCTCACGAGCCAGGTGCGAAATATCGCGGACGTCACGACAGCCGTCGCCAAGGGCGACCTCAGTCGCAAAATCACAGTCGAAGTGCAGGGCGAAGTTCTCGAGCTCAAGAACACAATCAACACGATGGTGGACCAGCTCGGCGCGTTCGCCTCGGAAGTGACGCGTGTGGCGAAGGAAGTAGGCACGGAAGGGAAGCTCGGCGGTCAGGCGGAGGTGCCCGGAGTCGGCGGGACATGGAAGGACCTCACTGACAACGTGAACGCAATGGCGTCGAACCTCACCGGTCAGATCCGTAACATCGCGGACGTCACGACAGCGGTCGCCAAGGGCGACCTGTCACGCAAGATCACAGTCGACGTACAAGGCGAGATCCTGGAGCTCAAGAACACCATCAACGCGATGGTGGACTCGCTTCGAATCTTTGCCGGCGAAGTGACACGCGTGGCCAAGGAAGTAGGAACGGAAGGGAAGCTCGGTGGTCAGGCCGATGTGCCCGACGTCGCCGGCACGTGGAAGGATCTCACCGACAACGTGAACTTCATGGCATCGAACCTCACCGGCCAGGTGAGAAACATCGCCGACGTGACGACCGCGGTCGCGCGCGGCGATCTCAGCAGAAAGATCACGGCCGACGCGAAGGGCGAGATCCTCGAGCTGAAGAACACGATCAACATCATGGTCGACCAGCTGAGTGCCTTCGCCGCTGAAGTGACGCGTGTCGCGCGTGAGGTGGGAACGGAAGGAAAGCTGGGCGGTCAGGCGAACGTGCCGGGCGTTGCGGGCACGTGGAAGGATCTCACGGACAACGTGAACACGCTGGCCGGAAACCTCACGAGCCAGGTGCGTAACATCGCCGACGTTACGACGGCTGTCGCGAAGGGAGACCTGTCGCGGAAGATCACCGTCGAGGCGAGGGGCGAAACCCTCGAGCTCAAGAGCACCATCAATACGATGGTGGATCAGCTCAGCGCGTTCGCCGACGAAGTGACTCGTGTGGCAAAGGAAGTAGGAACGGAAGGAAAACTCGGCGGCCAGGCGAACGTGCCAGGGGTCGCGGGAACGTGGAAGGCACTGACGGACAACGTGAACGCCATGGCGTCGAACCTCACGAGTCAGATTCGAAACATCGCCGACGTAACAACCGCGGTGGCGAAGGGTGACCTGTCGCGAAAGATCACCGTCGACGTGCAGGGCGAGATTCTCGAGCTGAAGCAGACGATCAATACCATGGTCGACAGCCTTGGCGTGTTTGCGGGTGAGGTGACGCGCGTGGCGCGTGAAGTGGGAACTGAAGGACGTCTGGGCGGACAGGCGCAAGTGCCCGGAGTTGCAGGCACGTGGAAGGACCTCACCGACAACGTGAACTTCATGGCGTCGAACCTGACGGGTCAGGTGAGAAACATCGCCGACGTCACGACCGCGGTTGCGCGGGGCGATCTCTCGCGGAAGATGACGGTCGACGTGAAGGGCGAGATACTCGAGCTCAAGAACACCATCAACATCATGGTGGATCAGCTGAGCGGCTTCTCTTCCGAGGTTACGCGTGTCGCACGCGAAGTGGGAACTGAGGGTAAGCTCGGCGGCCAGGCCAACGTTCCGGGTGTAGCCGGCACCTGGAAGGATCTCACCGACAATGTGAACACTCTCGCCGGCAACCTCACCGGGCAGATTCGAAACATCGCTCTCGTAACGACAGCGGTTGCCCAGGGAGACTTGTCGCAGAAGATCACTGTCGAGGTGCGCGGCGAGATCCTCGAGCTCAAGAACACGATCAACGCGATGGTGGACTCACTTCGAGTCTTCGCGGACGAGGTAACACGCGTCGCGAAGGAAGTGGGAACCGAAGGCAAGCTGGGAGGGCAGGCCGAGGTTCCGGGAGCTGCCGGAACGTGGCGCGCTCTCACGGACAACGTGAATGCGATGGCCAACAGCCTCACTCTTCAGGTGCGAGCCATTGCCGATGTCGCCACGGCCGTCACGCGTGGCGATCTCTCGCGGCAGATCACGGTGGAGGCGCAGGGCGAGCTGGATCAGCTCAAGAACAACCTCAACCAGATGATCGCGAACCTCAAGGACACCACCGAGAAAAACACCGAGCAGGACTGGCTCAAGACCAACCTCGCGAAATTCTCGCGGATGATGCAGGGGCAGAAGGACCTCGAGTCAGTGTCGAAGCTCATCATGTCCGAGCTCACGCCTCTGGTATCCGCGCACCACGGCGCGTTCTACATCATGGATCGCGAGGACAACGCGCCGGTGCTGAAGCTCATCGCGAGCTACGCGTACAAGGAGCGGAAGCACGTTGGCAACCGCTTCCTCCTTGGCGAAGGGCTGGTCGGGCAGGCGGCGCTCGAGAAGAAGCCGATTCTGCTCACGAACATTCCGCCGGATTACATCTACATCACGTCCGGGCTAGGGGAAGCGGCGCCGCGCAACATTCTTGTGATGCCCGTTCTGTTCGAAGGCGAGGTCAAGGCGGTGATCGAGCTTGCGTCGTTCCTTCCCTTCAGCCAGATCCACCAGCTCTTCCTCGACCAGCTCGGCGAGAGCGTTGGCGTCGTGCTCAACATGATCGCCGCGAGCATGCGGACGAGTGAGCTGCTCGAGCAGTCGCAGAGCCTGACACAGGAGCTGCAGAGCCAGTCGCAGGAGCTGCAGCAGCAGCAGAGCGAGCTCAGGCGGTCCAACTCGGAGCTGGAAGCGCAGACGAAGTCGTTACGCGCATCCGAAGAGCTGCTCCGCGACCAGCAGGTCGAGCTGCAGCAGGTGAACGAAGAGCTCGAGGAAAAGGCGTCGCTGCTGGCCGAGCAGAACCGGAAGGTCGAGCAGAAAAACGACGAGGTGGAATCGGCGCGGGTTGCGCTCGAGGAGAAAGCCGAGCAGCTGGCAGTCAGCTCAAAGTACAAATCCGAGTTCCTCGCGAACATGTCGCACGAGCTTCGAACTCCGCTGAACAGCCTGTTGATCCTCTCAAAGCTTCTGACCGACAACAAAGATGGAAATCTCACGCCCAAGCAGGTGGAGTACGCTCAGACGATTCACTCGTCGGGCAGTGACCTGCTGTCGCTGATCAACGACGTTCTCGATCTGTCCAAGGTCGAGGCCGGAAAGATGGACGTGAATATCGTCGATGTCTCGATACTGGAGTTGAAGGACTCGCTCCATCGGGAGTTCGGCGCGATGGCGGATGAGAAGAAGCTTTCGTTCAGCATCGACGTCGGGTCCGACGTGCCGGCCGCGATTCATACAGACAGACAGCGTCTAGAACAGGTATTGAGAAACCTGTTGTCGAACGCATTCAAGTTCACCAACGAAGGTGGCGTGTCAGTTCAAATAAGGCGTGCGGACAAGGCCCGCCGGTTCGCGAACCCCGTGCTCGACAACAGTCCGGTCGTCGTCGCTTTTGCGGTGACGGACACCGGCCTCGGAATCCCGAAGGACAAGCAGCGACTGATTTTCGAGGCATTCCAGCAAGCCGACGGCACCACCAGCCGCCGGTTCGGCGGAACCGGCCTCGGACTATCGATCAGCCGGGAGATTGCGCGGCTGATCGGGGGCGAGATTCGCGTCGAGAGCGTACTGAACAAAGGCAGCACGTTCACACTTTTCCTGCCGGTGTCCTACACGGATCCAAATCCGAATCGCGCGCGCTCGACGGAATCGAGCGCACCCGACACAAGGTTCACGGACGCTTCTCCCGGGTCTCGAGCCCGTGCGAATCCAACGTGGCGGCCGACACCTCCACGAGGCATTCCTCCCGCACAGCCCGATCGCCGGGCGCGACAATATGTCGTAGAAGACGATCACGAGACGATCGAGGCGGGCGACCGGACCGTGCTCATCGTCGAGAACGACGTGAGCTTCGCGAAAATCCTGCTCGGAATGGCTCGTGAGAAAGACTTCAAGGGAATCGTTGCCCTCGATGGCGACAGCGGTCTGGCGGCGGCGCAGGAGTACCGTCCCGACGCGATCACCCTAGACATCGACATGCCCGGAATGGATGGACTCAAGGTTCTGGAGCGCCTGAAGCGGAATCCTCATACACGCCACATCCCCGTCCACATCATCAGTGGAATCGAGCGCAGGCAGCAGGGACTCAAGGCCGGCGCCATGGCGTACCTCGCAAAGCCGGTCAGCAAAGAAGCGCTCGAGCAAGCGTTCGCGCGAATCTCGCATTTCATCGCGGATATCCCGAAGCATCTGCTGGTCGTAGAGGACGATCCGAACCAGCGGCAGGCGATAGTCGAGCTCATCGACCACGAGGACGTCGAGATCACTGCCGTCGATTCAGCCGAGGCGGCGCTCGAGCAGCTGTCGTCGGAGAAGCATTTCGACTGCGTCGTGCTGGATCTCGGGCTGCGTGACATGAGCGGCTTCGATTTCCTGGAAAAGGTGAAATCCGACCCCACGAAGACCGACCTGCCGATCATCGTCTACACGGGGAAACAGCTGACGGGTGCGGAGGAGACCCGGGTCAAGAAGTATGCGGAAACGATAATCGTGAAGGACGTCAGGTCTCCTGAGCGGCTGCTCGACGAGACCGCGCTGTTCCTGCACCGCGTGGAGGCAAAGCTCCCGGAGAAAAAGCGCAGGATGCTCGAGCAGCTCCATGACTCCGACGCTGTCGTGGCGGGAAAGAAGGTCCTGATCGTGGACGACGATGTGCGCAATATTTTTTCACTGACCAGTGTGCTCGAAGACCACGGTATGGATGTCCGGTTCGCCGAGAACGGAAAGGATGCGATCGCCGCACTCGAGGAAGATCCGAACGTTGACGTCGTGCTGATGGATGTGATGATGCCGGAGATGGACGGCTACGAGACCATGAGGGCGATCAGAGAGAAGCCCGAGTTCAAATCGCTTCCGATCATCGCGCTAACCGCCAAGGCGATGAAGGGCGATCGCGAGAAATGCATCGCTGCCGGTGCTTCCGACTACATCATGAAGCCGGTGGACACCGATCAGCTCATCTCATTGTTACGGGTGTGGCTGTACAAGTAGACGACCGGCTACCGGGAGCCACAGGAACACCGGCGCAGTACGATCCGGATCTGGAGCAGCTCGAGGTGGAGCTCCTCCTCGCCGGCGTTTTCAAGCAGTATGGCTTCGATTTCAGGTCCTACGCCTACGCATCGATCAGGCGGCGGTTGTGGAAGAGAATCGAGGCCGAGGGACTGACGACGATCAGCGGGCTTCAGGAACGCGTGCTGCACGAACCGGCGATGATGGAGCGATTGCTGCTCGACCTCTCCATCAACGTTACGGCGATGTTCCGGGATCCCGGATTCTATAAGGTGTTTCGTGAGCAGGTTGTGCCAGCGCTGCGGACGTATCCCTTCATCCGCTTGTGGCACGCCGGGTGCGCGACGGGCGAGGAAGTCTATTCCATGACGATGCTGCTCGGGGAGGAGGGACTCTACGAGAGGTCACGGATCTACGCCACGGACATCAACGAGGTGGTGCTGCAGAAAGCGAAGGCGGGAATCTTTCCGATCGAACGAATGCAGGAGTACACGGAGAACTACATTGCCGCCGGCGGAAAGCGGGCTTTCTCGGACTACTACATCGCGAAATACGGAGGGGCGCTTTTTTCTCCAGCTCTCACGCGCAATGTCGTCTTCTCCCAGCACAACCTCGTTACGGACAGCTCCTTCAGTGAATTCAACGTGATTCTGTGCCGTAATGTGCTCATCTACTTCGACAAGTCGCTTCAGGCGCGGGTGCACGAGCTCTTCTACAACAGCCTCGCAATGTTCGGAGTTCTCGCGCTCGGCAGCAGGGAATCGCTACGTTTCTCGCCGTATGAGGACTCCTACGAGCAGATCAATGGGCCGGAAAAGATTTATCGGAAGGTGCAATGATCAGGGAGGGAACGCCGATCGTGGTCGTTGGTGCGTCATGGGGCGGACTGGCTGCGTTGAACTGTCTCATTGGCGGGCTGCCGGCCGATTTCGGAGCGCCCTTAACGATCGTGCAGCACCGTAGCCGTCACGCGGACAATCTCCTCGCGTCGCTGCTGCAGGATGTGACCCCCCTTCCAGTCGTGGAGATCGAGGACAAGGAGCCGCTTGTTCCGGGCAGTATCTACATCGCGCCCGCCAACTATCACGTGCTCTTTGAAGATGGCCACCTCTCACTGACGACGGACCCCCTCGTTCGCTTCAGTCGCCCGTCCATCGACGTGACGTTCGTCTCCGCGGCCGACACGTATCTGAGTTCGGCCATCGGCGTTGTCCTCACCGGCGCGAACGACGACGGCGCCAGAGGGCTGCGGCATATCGTCGATCGCGGCGGCCGCGCAGTGGTGCAGGACCCTGCAACGGCCGAAAGCCCGGTCATGCCTAACGCGGCGCAAAGAGCCGTTCCCGAAGCCGACGTGGTTCCACTGGAGAAGCTGGCTGAGCATCTCGTCCGGATCGTCAGTCGCAAAGGTGCGCGACCGAGGAAAGCTGCGCTATGACGTCCGACCAGCGCGTCAAGATTCTCCTCGTCGACGACCGCCCCGAGAATCTTCTCGCTCTCGAGGCTATCCTGGAGCCCCTCGGACAGATCCTCGTCTGCGCACACTCGGGCGAGGAAGCATTGAAATGCGTGCTCCAGCATGACTTCGCCGCCATCCTGCTCGATGTGCAGATGCCCGAAATGAACGGGTTCGATGCAGCGCAGATCATAAAATCGCGCGAGAAGTCACGCTTCATCCCGATCATCTTCCTGAGCGCAATCAGCAAGGAGGACGCGTACGTCTTCAAGGGATACTCGATGGGCGCTGTCGATTACGTGTTCAAGCCCTTCAACCCCGACGTTTTGAGGTCGAAGGTCGCAGTGTTCGTGGACCTTTACCTGAAGCAGGAACAGATCAAGGAGCAGGCGGAGCTGCTGGCGGAGAGCGAGCGCCGCGAGCTCGAGCTTCAGCATCGAGCGGAGCTGCTGGAATCCGAGGCGAGGTCAGCAGCTCAGCTCGCGGAGCTGAACAATCAGCTGCACAACAGACAGCTCGAGCTCGAGCAGGCAATGGGAGTGCGGAACCGTTTTTACGCGTCGATGAGTCACGAGCTGCGCACTCCAATCAACGCGGTCATCGGGTACAGCACACTGCTGATCGACAACATCTACGGGCCCTTGAATGAGAAGCAGCGCGAGGGTCTGCAGCGGACGCTGAAGGCCGCCCGGCACCTCCTCGAGCTGGTCAATGACGTTCTCGACTTGTCGAAGATCGAGGCCGGGAAAATCGAGCTGGCGCTTCAGCCAGTAAACGTGTCGACACTGATCGAGGACCTTTTCATCACTGTTCGTCCGCTCGCCGACGAGTACGGGTCGCAGCTCTCGTTCGAGGCGCCGCCCGAGCCGCTCACAGTGACAACGGATCCCCGCCGCGTGAGACAGATACTGCTGAATCTTCTTTCGAACGCAATCAAGTTCGGCAAGAAGCAGCCAATCAAGGTCAGCTGCGCACGTACCGACGCCGGTGGGGTAACAATCAGTGTGATCGACAAGGGCGAGGGCATCTCTGAAGAAGACAGGGCCCGCGTCTTCGAGGAGTTCGTCCAGGTGTCACCTACTCAGCAGCCTGGTACCGGACTGGGACTCCCGATTTCCCGGAGATTGGCAATCCTGCTGGACGGCGCTCTCGAGATGGAGTCGATTCTTGGAGAAGGAAGCGTCTTCACGCTCACACTGCCCGCAGAAGCGACGCCCCGGAGCATCGACGTAGACGAGTTTTCGACGGCTACAGCGGCCTGAAACAGGGCCTCCCGGCGACCCCTAAAAAGAGGCCTTTACGACGGCCCGGCTGGCACGGTCCCTGCCCTATACCGTAGTCTGGGCGCGTTGAGCGGCCAACAATTCAGGAGGAATAATGAGATTTAATCGAATGCTTATCCTGGTTCCGGCGGCCATATTGGCGGCCGCCTGCGGCCGTGATGATAGCAACAAGCGCGTGGATGAAGCGTTGAACTCCGATCTGTCGCTGGCGGCACAGGCCCGCCCGTACACGGCGTTGGACAGCATCTCCATGGCTGAGCGTGCAGCAATTGCTTCGGGCATCGCGCCCGTAGGGTACATCGGCGGACAGCCGGTCTACTCGACTCCTCGTACGACGGTGCAGACGAGCGCTCCGGTAAGACGTACGAGCACAAGGCGGTCTTCGGGAACCGTTTATTCGGCTCCTCGGCCGACGAGGATCATCAAGCACACCAAGCGTGATGCCGCGATTGGTGCAGCTGCGGGTGCCGCGATCGGTGCCGTTACCAGCCGCGACAAACTCAAGGGCGCGGTTATCGGCGGTCTCGCCGGCGCAGTGCTCGGTGGAGTCATTGGAAACAACGTCGACGTGCAGAGGCGCTAACTCTGCCGACGGCTGATCAAAGCGCCCCGCATCTCTCTGAGATGCGGGGCGTTTTTGTTTGCCGATATGGCAACCAAATCGCTTGGAAGACGCTCACGTTCCGCTTCCTAAAACAGCCCTTGAGTGTCTATTCTCGGCGTCCTCTGGGCAGGACATTCGGCCTCTTTCGCCTGAAATATTTGTGAGCTTGCCACAGAATCACAGAACCACAGAAAAAGCCAGTCTGCCTAGCGGGCGCCATTCTCAACTCATTCGAAAATGACGTCCTGCTTCTTTGGGGAACTGCAACTGCAAACAGTTCGCGGAATCGAGTGCTGTTCCAAAGTCCCTGCAGTCTTCTGTGTTTCTGTGTTTCTGTGGCAAGCTCACAGATCCCGGTCTGAACAGAGGATACGGGGCACGCGCGAGTCGCGTTAAATTAGGCGCATGTCAGCGGACCCGATCACCAGCGTCTTCAATGATGGCTACATAGCCGAGGTGTACGAGGCGTACCGGCGCGATCCTGCCTCTGTAGAGGAATCGTGGCGCCAGTTCTTTCGGTTCGCGGAGTCACTTGGCGCCATCGCGGCCCCAGGGCCCACCGCTGTCCCGGCCGGCCCGACCTCGCGGGCGGTGGACTCCGATCTCCTCAGAAAAGTCGCCGGCGCCGCGGAGCTCGTTGACTCGATTCGCGCATACGGACATCTCGCCGCCGAGATAGATCCGCTCGGCACGCGGCCGCCCGGCACTCCGGAGCTGACGCCGGAGTTCCACGGGATAACCGAGGCCGATCTCGCACTTATTCCAGGCAGCGCCCTCGGTACCTCGGAGTCGACCGCCGCGGAAACAGTCGCGCGGCTGCGGCACCTCTATTCATCCAATGTCGGATTCGAATTCGACCACCTCGGCGCGGCCACTGAGCGTGAATGGATACGCCATGAGATCGAGAGCGGACGAATCCAGCAACCGCTGAGCGGCGAGGAAAAGAAGGCGATTCTCCGCCGGCTCACGCAGGTTGACGCGCTCGAGCGCTTCCTTGGACGCGTATACCAGGGCCACAAGCGATTCTCGGTCGAAGGCACCGACATGCTCGTGCCGATGCTCGACGTGTCGATCGACATGGCGGCCGCCTACGGCGCGAAGGAAGTCAGCATCGCAATGGCGCATCGCGGCCGCATCAATGTGCTGGCGCACATTCTCGGAAAGGCCTACAGGACTATCTTCGGGGAATTCGAAGGGAAACACGCACTCGACAACGCCGAAAGCGAGACGGGTGACGTCAAGTACCATCTGGGCGCAAAGGGGCGACGCCAGGTTCTGGGTGGACGCGAGATACTCGTGTCGCTGCTGCCAAATCCCAGTCACCTCGAATTCGTGAATCCGGTTCTGCAGGGCGCGACACGCGCACGGCAGGATCTGCTCGCGACCGGAAGCGAGCGCGACGAATCATCAGTCGTTCCAATCGCCATTCACGGGGACGCGGCGTTTCCGGGTGAAGGCGTAGTCGCCGAGACTCTCAACCTGTCGCGCCTTCGCGGGTACCGTGTCGGTGGAACCCTTCACATCATTACCAACAATCAGGTCGGGTTCACCACTGATCCGTCAGATGGACGCTCGACGCGCTATGCGAGCGATCTGGCGAAGGGCTTTGAAGTTCCCATCGTGCACGTCAACGCCGAGCACGCGGACGCATGTGTGCGCGTCGCGCGCCTCGCCGTCGAGTATCGCGCGAAATTCGCCAAGGATTTCCTCATCGATCTCGTCGGGTACCGGAGGCACGGACACAACGAGACCGACGAGCCATCCTTCACACAGCCTGCGCTGTACAACCAGATACGCGCGCACCCGTCGACCCGCGAGGTGTGGGGCAGCCGGCTGGTTGCGGAAGGGGTGATGACCGAGGAAGAGGTCGCTGCGCTCGACGCCGATATCACCGGAAAATTCGAAATGATTCAGAGCTCGGCGACGCCGGCTGACGGAGAGAGTGAGGATCAGGACGTAATTCCTGAAGATGAGCTGGATGAAGCAGGATCCATTAGGACCAGACAAGCACCGCGCGCCGATCAGCTCATTGCCCTCAACGAGCAGCTGCTCGCGTGGCCGCAGACGATCAAGCCGAATGCAAAGCTCGCGAAGACGCTGCAGCGCCGGCGTGAAGCGATGGGCGAAGCAGGCGGAATTGACTGGGGCCACGCCGAGACGCTGGCTTTCGCGTCGCTCGTTGCCGAAGGGGCCACCGTGCGCATCACCGGTCAGGACGTCGAGCGCGGGACGTTCTCACATCGCCAGTCGGTGCTGCACGATGTGGAGACTGGCGAGGTGTACACACCGCTCAGTCATCTCCCCGAGGCCTCCGGGAAGTTCGAGGTCTGCAACAGTCCGCTGTCAGAGACTGCGGCGCTCGGATTCGAGTATGGCTTCAGCGTGGTGAGACCGGATGCCCTGGTATTGTGGGAAGCGCAGTTTGGGGATTTCGTGAACGTTGCCCAGCCGATCATCGATCAATTCATCGCATCCGATCGTGCAAAATGGGGTCAAGACTCGTCTGTGGTCATGCTCCTCCCGCATGGATATGAAGGGCAGGGCCCTGAGCACTCGAGTGCCCGCCTCGAGCGGTTCCTGCAGCTTTGCGCCGACGGCAACATGCGTGTCGCATATCCGTCGACGCCCGCCCAGTATTTTCACATTCTCCGCCGGCAGGCAGGAGTAGCGCAAAGACGCCCGCTGGTTCTGATGCAGCCGAAGAGTCTGCTGCGACTGCCTGAGGCAGCGTCGAAGCTTCACGAACTTACGGACGGTCGCTTTCAGACGGTAATCGACGACGTGGTTGCGGGCGAAGCACGCGAGGCGGTGACGCGGCTCGTTTTCTGTACCGGAAAGATCTATTACGATCTCATCTCACAACGGAAGCCTCATGTCGCGGTGGTTCGCGTCGAGGAGATCTACCCGTGGCCGCACGATGAAGTAGCGCGAATCGTGGATCTCTATCCCGCGGCTGCTGAAGTCGTCTGGGCACAGGAAGAGCCGAAGAACATGGGAGCGTGGAGCTATGTCTCGCCGCGCTTGCGTGTATCGACTGGCAACGCGATGATCGTGCGCTACATCGGCCGCCCGGAGCGCGCGAGTCCGGCCGAAGGCTACGCATCGGCGCACAAAGCAGAGCAGGAGCGGATAATCGCGGAAGTGACTGCTGAGCGTCCTGAGCCTGCAGGCGCGAAAAGACGCGGCGCCGCGGTCACCTCATAGCAGCTCCGGTCTCGTCCAACCGATTGAATTGATGAAGCGAGTTCTGTTCGCCGTTGTGGCTGCAATGTCGGCTGTCGCGCCGTGCAGCGTCGCTGCGCAGCAGCGCGGAGCGAATGCTCCAGCCTCGGCGCGCAATACCGCGCCGACCGAGCGATTACGGGTTCTCTGGGTTGCAGCGCATCCGGACGATGAGGACACACAGCTTCTGACGTGGCTGTCCCGGAGCGGCCGGGCCGAGGCTGCATACCTGTCGCTGACGCGTGGCGACGGCGGTCAGAATCTCATCGGCAACGAGCTCGGCGAGCAGCTCGGAATCATCCGCACCGAAGAGCTGCTGGCGGCGCGGCGGGTTGACGGGGCTCGCCAGTACTTCACTCGAGCGTACGATTTCGGATTCTCGAAAACGGCAGCCGAGACCTACAACCACTGGCCGAAGGATTCGGTACTCGGGGATGTCGTGACGGTCGTGCGCGCCTTCAGGCCGCACATAATCATGACGACGTTTTCGGGCACTCCAACAGATGGCCACGGGCAGCACCAGGTATCGGCGTTTCTGGCAAAGGAGGCATACAATTCCGCAGCCGCTGACACTGTACGGTTTCCAGCTCGCACATTCGGTGCGCCATGGACGCCGCTAAAATTCTATCGTTTCGCCCGCTTTTCCCCGGAAGGCACGACAATTCGCGTGAACGTCGGGGAGTACAACGCCAGGCTCGGCAAGTCGTACGCGGAAATCGCCGCCGAGAGCCGCTCGCAGCACAAATCGCAGGGATTCGGAACGCTGGTGCGGAAGGGAGTGGTCTGGGATCTATTGCGCCGCGACGCCACACGGGTAAACGCGAACACAGCGCCGAAGGACGAGCGATCGATATTCGATGGTTTGGAGAGCGTCGCGCGCACTACAGCCGCAACCGTCGATGAGCGACTGGCGGAGCCGAACGTGACGGTCGAGGCGGTATCAGACCGGCGGGTAGTTGCAACCGGCGACAGCGCCCGCGTCACCGTGTCAGTCTTCAACCGCAGTCCGGTGCGGATCACGGCGCGTCCCGGATGGCCCGGCGCGGCCGCAGGCTCGGTGGTCGCCATCCTGCCCGACAGCAGCTACAAATGGACGATGTACGTGCGAGGAAGCCAGATCACGCAGCCGTGGTGGCTGGCGACGCCGCGAAATGGTGATCTCTTTTCTCCCGAGATAGGCCCTCTTTCGGAAGACGAGCGCCAGAAGCAGAGCTGGCTCAGCGTGGCTGTGTGCGCGAGCGATGCGAGCTGCGTCACTCACCGGACAGCAGTCGTCTATCATTTCGTCGATCTCGTGCAGGGCGACATTCAGCGCCCAATTGCTGTTGTTCCGCCAATCAGCATCACGCTGGAGCATCCCCTCGAGCTCGCACGAGCTGGTATTCCGTTCGATCGGTTTCTGACTGTCACCGTGAGATCGGCGCTGACTTCTCGAAAATCTGTGGTGGTGTCGCTCTCACTGCCCAGCGGACTCACTGCCGATTCGGCGCAACGGACGATTACGGTTGACTCGGCCGGGACGCGTGCCGTGACGTTTCGCGTCCGCGGCAGACTTCCGGCAGGAACGCACACGATCGCAGCGAGTGCCGCCACGGATGGAATTACAAGCCGCATCGGATACATACCGATCGACTATGAGCATATCACGCCCGAGCGTCAGTATCGCGACGCCACGCTTGCGATCAGGACAGTCGACGTCGCAGTGCCTCCCGGTCTTCGTGTGGCCTATATCGCGGGTGTAGGTGACAATGTTGCTCCCGCGCTGAGGCAGCTCGGAATTCCGGTCACGATGGTTTTGCCCTCGGAGATTCCGGCTACGGATCTGTCGTCGTTCACGACAGTTGTTGTCGGGCCGCGTGCGTATCAAGCCATGAGAGAGCTGATCGACAACAACGAGTACCTGCTGTCGTACGCGAGAAACGGCGGCACATTGGTGGTTCAATACGGTCAATACGAGATGACGCGGCCGGGTGTGATGCCCTATCCGATCACGATTTCACGTCCTCACGACCGTGTAGCTGAGGAGAATGCGGCAGTGACGGTGCTCGAGCCTTCTTCGCGTGCATTCAGCTCACCCAATCGAATCACGAGCGCGGATTACGAGGGCTGGGTACAGGAGCGCGCGCTATACATGCCGCGCACGTTCGATCCGGCGTATCGCCCGCTCCTCTCGATGAGCGATTCGGGTGAGCAGCCGAATCGTGGTGCCATCCTCGTCACGCCGTATGGAAAAGGAATGTACGTGTACACGACGCTCGCGTTCTTCCGCCAGCTTCCGGCCGGTGTCAGCGGCGCCACACGCCTGTTCGTGAATCTCCTCTCGCTCAAGGGCGACGGCAGATGAGACTCGGGCCGGCAGTTGCGCTTGGTCTGCTGTCGGCGCTCGCATGTTCCAGCGATAACCGGACGGTCCTCATTGTCTACTCCCCTCACGGGAAGGAGCTGCTGCAGTATTCCGAGAAGGAGTTCGAGAAAGCACATCCGGAGATCGACGTACAGTGGGTGGACATGGGCTCGCAGGAGGTCCTCGACCGGGTCCGCGCTGAGAAGGACAATCCACAGGGAGACGTATGGTTTGGCGCGCCGGCGGAGGCATTCGACAGGGCGACGCGTGAGAACCTGCTCGAGCCCTACGTCCCGAGCTGGTCGAATGCGATCAGCGTAGAGGGCCGGGAAAATGGCGATCACTGGTACGGGACGTATTTGACGCCCGAAGTCATTGCCTACAACACCGAGGCTGTCTCTGCGGCAGAGGCACCGAAGGATTGGGACGAAGTTCTCGATCCGAAGTGGAAGGGCAAGATTCTAATCCGTGATCCGATTGCGTCTGGCACGATGCGCGCGATTTTTGGAGCGATCGTCGCGCGCTCAGTCGCGAGGACCGGCAGCCCGGAAGCAGGATACGAATGGCTGCGTAAGCTCGACGCCAGTACCCGCGAGTACGTGCTCAACCCGACGATTCTCTATCAGAAGCTCGGCCGACAGGAAGGTATTATCACGTTGTGGGACATGCCGGATATCGCAACGCTGAAGCAGCGGACCGGGATTCCGGTCGACTACGTGATTCCGTCCAGCGGCACGCCCGTTCTCGTGGACGGAATTGCCATCGTGAAGGGAACGAAGCATCCAAAGGAAGCTCGGCTCTACTACGAGTTCGTGACGACGCCCGAGGCGCTGAAGGCCGCAGCCGAGCAGTTCCTCAGGATCCCCGCACGTACGGACATTCCCGTATCCTCGCTGCCGAAATGGATTCAGGAAGCGAAGGCGGAGATCAAGCCGATGGCTGTGGATCGGCGGGTGATGGCCGAGCATCTTGACGAGTGGATGAAGTACTGGGACACGAACATCAGGAATCGCGGGCGCAGGCAGTGACCGCCGGCGCGCTAGCGCTGAAAGGCGTCACGCGGCGCTTCGGAGACCACACGGCCGTTGACGACGTTTCGCTGGATATCGCAGCCGGCGAGCTGCTGGCGCTGATCGGTGCCTCGGGGTCGGGGAAGACCACCACTCTGAGAATTGTCGCCGGCTATGAAGTACCAGATGCCGGAAGGGTTATGCTCGACGGCCGCGACATCACCGCGCTCCCCCCGCAGAAACGCGGCTTCGGCATGGTGTTTCAGCACTACGCGCTGTTCCCCCACATGCCGGTGGAAGACAATGTCGCGTTCGGCCTGGAAGCGCGCGGCATCCCAAAGGCAAAGCGCCTCGACCGCGCTCGTAATGCACTCGAGTCGGTCGGCCTCGGCAGCGCCGGCAAGCGTGGAATCCAGTCGTTATCGGGAGGTGAGCAGCAGCGTGTAGCGCTCGCTCGCGCGCTGGTGATCGAGCCCCAGGTACTCCTGCTCGACGAGCCCCTTTCGAATCTGGATCCGACGCTCCGCCAGACGACGCGCGATGATCTGCGCGCGATGCTACACCGCGTCGGTGTGTCGGCGTTGTTCGTGACGCACGACCAGGAGGATGCGTTCGCAATCGCCGATCGCATTGCGGTGATCAGGCGGGGGAAGCTTCTCCAGGTGGGAACTCCGGAAGACCTCTATGACAGGCCGGCATCGCTCGGCGTCGCGAGATTCATCGGGCGGTCGACGATTCTGCCGGCGGAGCCGCTGGGTTCCAGCGAGGACAGAGCTGCGGTGACCATCGGAGGAGTGAAGCGGGAGTTCTCGGTGACGCGACCGCCGAACGCAAAATCAATGAGTCGCGAGCTGCGCGTGGTGCTGCGCCCGGATGCTCTGGATCTCCTTCCACCCGACGCTGACGGCGCGTGGACCGGCGAGGTTGCAACGCGCCGATTCGCGGGCGGAAACGCGGTTTATCGCGTGAAGATGGCCGACAACATCGTGATGGAAGTGGAATCACGCGTAATGAGCGTTCGTGAGGGTGAAAGGGTTGGCGTCGGTGTTTCGCGCGAGCCGTTGCCGGTGGTCGAGGCAGAGGCGTAGTGAACCGCGGCGCGCGCGTCATTCCCAGACCACAGAAGAGCTGGCTGCTCTCGCTGCCGGTTCTGGCGATTCTGCTATGGACCGTCGTCTACCCCAACGCTGCGGTGATCGCGGGAAGCTTCGAGAACGGACTGGGCCACTGGCGTGAATTTGCCGCGAGCCGGTCGGAGCGAGAGGCACTGACGACCACGTTGATCATCTCATTCGCGTCGGTGGTGGCGTCATTGCTGATCGGCGTGCCGCTGGCGTTTCTGCTCGGGCGATTCGAGTTCCCGGGGCGCAGAATCCTGCGTGCCGTGGCAACGCTTCCCGCCGCGCTTCCGCCGCTCGTTGGCGTGATCGCGTTTCTGTTTCTCTATGGTGAGAGCGGGCTCGTAACGCGCGGAATCCAGCGGACACTGGGTTTGTTGGAGGCACCGTGGCGGCTCACGGGCGTCTGGGCGATAATCTTCGTGCACGCGTACACGATGTACGTGTACGTCTTTCTGTTCGTCTCCGCCGGTCTCGAGCGCTTCGACACGACCCTCGAGGAAGCAGCCGCCGGACTTGGCGCGAGCTCGTGGCAGAGGCTGCGGCGAGTGACTCTCCCGCTGCTGATGCCGGCTATCGCCGGCTCGATGCTGCTCGTGTTCATGACAGCGCTCGGCTCATTCTCGGCGCCTTACGTGTTTGGTGGAGGCATCCGCGTGCTGTCGACGCAGATCGTCGCGTCCAAAATCAACGGAGAGCTTGGGCTAGCCTATGTCGAGACGACGGTGCTGGCTATCAGTGCCGTCGCGGGACTGGCGTTGTTCCGGTGGCTCGAGCGAAAGCGGAAGTACACGTCCGCCGGCAAGGGCTCGGCCACCCGTCGCGTAATTCAGTCACGCCGCGCGAAAGTCGTGGCACTGACTCTGGCAGTGATCACCGTGCTCATTCTGGTGCTGCCACATCTGATGGTGGTGCTCGTGTCGTTCGCGCGCGACGGAACATGGACGACGCAGGTCATTCCTCCGGAGTACACGCTGGAGAATTATCGGCGGCTGTTCTCGGAACCGCAGCTCTGGCGCCCGATCGCGAACAGCGTTTCGATGGCGCTCATCGCGACGGCGGCGAACGTTGTCGTGTGCTTCGTCGCGGCGTATCTGATCGTTCTGAGAGAGTTCAGCGGTCGCCGTCTGCTCGAAATATTAGTTGCGCTCCCGTGGGCTATTCCCGCGACGGCAATTGCGCTAGGGCTGGCGGCGACGTTCAACCAGAACGACCTGGCGACAGCCAGATTGCTGATAGTTGGGACGTTCTGGATTCTTCCGCTCGCCTACTTCATTCGAGACATACCTCTGGTTGCGACGGCGGTGGAGGGCTCGCTCAGGCAGATGGACCCGTCGCTCGAGGATGCGGCCCGCGGGCTCGGTGCTTCGTGGTGGCTGACGATGCGTCGCGTGGTGCTCCCTGCGGCGCGGCCTGGGCTGGTTGCTGGTGCATTGTTAGCGGCCGTGACTGCTGTCGGCGAGTTCGTGGCGAGCGTTGTCCTCTATACGCATGCCAACCGGCCCATCTCCATCGAGATCCTGGCGCAGCTGAGAGCGCTCGCCTTCGGAACCGCCGCAGCCTACAGCGTGCTGCTGATTGTGCTCGTCCTGTTGATGACCCTCACCGCGCGCACGCTCGAGGAGAGAATCGCAAGTTGAAGAGGCACATCATCATCATTGGCGGAGGTTTTGGAGGACTCACTGCAGCGCGGACGCTGCGCAACGTGTACGCCGACATCACGGTCATCGACCGGACGAATCATCACCTCTTTCAGCCGCTGCTCTATCAGGTTGCGACGGCTTCACTCGCTCCGAGCGATATTGCGGCCCCGATCCGGTGGATACTGCGCCGGCAGCAGAACACCTCGGTAATCCTCGGGGAGGTGAAGACCGTGGATGCCGCGCGAAAGGTCGTCGGCCTCGACGACGGCCGCGAGATCGCTTACGACTATCTCATCCTGGCCGCCGGGTCGCGACATGCCTATTTCGGGCACGACGAGTGGGAGCCGCTGGCGCCGGGACTGAAGGCTATCGAAGATGCCTCGGAGATGCGACGGCGGTTCCTGCTGGCGTTCGAGCGCGCGGAGACATCGACAAGAGATGCCGAGAGGGATGCATTGCTGACTTTCGTAATCGTGGGAGGCGGACCGACGGGCGTCGAGCTGTCCGGCGCACTGCCGACCATCGCGCGGAAGGCACTGTACAGGGAATACCGTCACATCGACACGCGCACGACACGGGTGATCCTCCTCGAAGGCGGTCCCAGGATTCTTCCGTCCTTTCCTGAATCGCTGGCGAGAACGGCGCACCGAAACCTTGGCGAACTGGGTGTCGAAGTGCGCACACACTCGGTGGTGACCCGCATCGAGCCCGAAGCAGTGTACGTCGGAGATGAGCGGATACCCACTTGCACCGTGTTCTGGGCAGCGGGGAATGCGGCATCGCCGCTAGGAAAAACTCTGGGCGTTCCAATGGACGGAGCGGGCCGGATCAGAGTCGAGGCGGACCTCTCAGTTCCCGGCCACTGTGAAGTCTTCGTCGCCGGCGACATGGCGCTGGTAGAGCGCGGTGAGAAGCCACCGGTGCCGGGCGTCGCTCCCGCAGCGAACCAGGAGGGCCGGACTGCCGCACAAAACGTCATGCGCCTGATGCGCGGAGAGCCCACAAAGCCATTCCGCTACAGCAACAAGGGCGACCTCGCGGTGATCGGGCGATCACGCGCGATTGCCGATCTCGGAAGGATTCACTTCACCGGCCGTCCGGCGTGGCTCTTCTGGTTGACGTTACACATCATGTATCTGGTGGGCTTCCGAAACCGGTTGAGTGTCCTGCTTCAGTGGGTATATGGCTACTTCACCTACCAGCGCGGGGTGCGGGTAATCACCAACCGCGAGCGAGACCCGCCCGCTAGGCCTGCGTAGTGAGTAGCTTGGCGCAGTGATACGTCTTGGAGAGTCGGCAAAGTTTGCAGCGTGCCTGCGACTTTTCGTGATGCGCCGCAGGATATTCAGGCGACCTAGTCTGTAGTTAGGCTGACACAAACCTTTGCTGAATGGCATACATTCGAGAGAATCTCCGGCTCCAAGAACTGGTCGCAATTGTACGGGAGAACGAGGCATTCTATCGCGAGTTCGTGGGATTCGTGAAGGCCGAAGGCTACCCTGATGTCCACGCGTTCGTTCGTGAGTCATCAGATACACGTGCGGAAGCAATAATCGCGAAGTACCTGAACTCAGCTGGAAAGGCCAAGCTCTTTGACGGCTTGCTCAGGCCCTATTCAGACCCCAAGGCAAGGTGGTACTTCCTTGCTTGGATGCTTCGGGACGCTCCTGCCCAGCGCTTAGGGCCACTGCTCAGCGGGCTTCCCGGGAAGTCGCTGACGTCGCGAAAGGCCTATCTTCTGAACCAGATCCGCAAGTTTGTAGAGCCGCTCTTCCCCAATCCTGATAGCTGGGATTGGCCGGCAATTTCTGAAGTAATGCTCGCGCGTCTGGAGGGAAGCCGGAGAGCGCTAAAGGGAACTCTTTTCGAAGAAATCATCCGACGGAATCTCCGCGCACTCTTCGAGGCGCATGGCATCGCGCTCTCAATTAGCGACGGCGAGATTCGGATTCATGATGAAACCTATGACGTTCGGATTTCCGGCCCGCAGGGGAGTATTCTGATGCCGGTTAAGACTCGCGAAACGATGGGAGGTGGACACGCTCTTCTTTTCACGCGCGACATTCATAAGTCCATCACCGTCGCTGAGGACAACGGCTATCGTTGCGTTCCGATCGTTATCGCAGAATCGTGGGGAGGCGACCTCTCAAGCCTACGCTGCGAGAAGCATATCTACATCCAAGCGAATCCCAACCAAATTGCGGCAATCGAACCACAACTCGTCAGCCAACTGACTCTCTTGCTGCCGTATTTCTCAGCCCTGCTCTAACCCTCCACCGCGAGGGTCAATTGGCTGGCAAGACGTTGTTCGGACATTCGACAATAGTCTTCATTGGAGTCGATTCCTACGTAATTGCGGCTGAGCCGTTGAGCTACAACGGCCGTAGTTCCGCTACCAAGGAATGGGTCCAACACTATCCCGTTCTTGGGGCAACCGGCCTTCAGACAAACCTCCACGAGGTCTTCTGGAAAAACCGCAAAATGCGCGTCCGGGAATTTCGACAGCGGTATTCTCCAAACGGTACGGCGGTTTCTACCATTTGGATGAAAGGCTTGATCCCACCGCGCGTTGTGCAAATTCGAGTTCCCCCCATTCTTGCCCGCTTCGGGTGTTCCACCGCGCTTGCCAAAGTGCCCTCGTCCTCCCCGCATTTTGGTTTCGGGTGAAAACGTAATGTGCGGCTCGCGGACGGCGTCTGCGTCGTAGAAATAGTCTTTGGCTCTCGAAAAAAAGAAGACGTACTCGTGATCGGTGGTTGGTCTGGTTCGTACGGAGGATGGCATGGCATTGGCCTTGTGCCAAATGATGTCGGAACGCAGGAGCCATCCCGAGGATTGGAGTGCGAGAGCAACCCGCCAAGGCATTCCGAGCAACTGTCCGTCGAAATATTTGTCCCCGAGATTGAGCCAGAACGTGCCGTTGGTCTTGAGAATGCGACGGCACTCTTCGAAAACACTGACCAATGCACCGACGTACTCTTCGGGAGATGATTCACAACCAATCTGGCTTGGCCCTCCGTAGTCTCTCTGGAGATAATAGGGTGGGCTGGTGACAACACAGTCGACGGAGTTGTCGGGGAACGACTTCAGCACCTCGCGCGCGTCACCACGGACGACAGAGTTTGTACTAAACACGGACACTCCTTCTCTTCGAACGGGGGGCTGTCTGCGTGGCTGGCGCGTGCGCCGACGGGAGTGCGGCCTGAAGTACATCAACGACGTAGTCTTGAATAGTGCGCTCATGAACGGCGGCGGCGATCTTGATCCGCCGATGCAAGTCCGTTTCAAGCTTGATGTGCAGCTGCTTATAGTCCATGCGAGTGGGTATAGTTATACCAAATATACCCTGACTGAGCTGGCGCGCAATCTCGTACCCTCAGCCTAATTGTGGTTAGCCGCGCCAACAACCGTTCAATATACTGAAGGCATGACAAAGATCGAGAAACTCGAGCACGAGGTTACGGCTCTTGATCCTGACGAGCTCTCGGAATTCCGGCGGTGGTTTGCAGGCTTTGATGCCGAGGCGTGGGATCAGCAACTTGAAGCTGACGCTGAATCGGGTGCCTTGGACGCATTCGTCGCCGACGAGGTCGATGCGCATCGTGCAGGACGTTCACGGCCACTTTGAAGTATCATGCGTCGCCACGATTTTGGCGGTGCTACGACTCCTTACCAGCGGCGGTCCGCGGACTCGCCGACAAGAACCTTGGCTTGCTCAAGGCTGACCCTCGGCACCCATCGTTGCATGTAAAGCGGGTCGGCCGGTTCTGGTCGGTGCGCGTCGGCCTCCACTATCGTGCGCTCGGTGTCGACGTCGATGATGGCATCTTGTTGGTCTGGATCGGAACACATGCGAGTACGATACCCAGGTCGGCTAACACTCGCTGAGGCTCACGGCGACAAGACGGAATTCTCTTAGCTGACGGCGAGCATGTTGCTTGGGAAGAATTGAGGCCACGACTGACAGCCTTGAATGAAAAGTGTGGGTTCAACCTCCTCGTTGTGATAGCAGTGTGCAGGGGTGGGGGCTAAGCCGGCTACTACTTCCGATGGAGCCTAGTCCAGTCTGGGGTATTGTCGGTCCCACGCTGGACGTTTGGAATAGCGATTTGCGCGACGCCATGGAGGCGTTCTACCGCGAGCTTCTTACCACATTCGACATTCGCAAGGCGTTAGAAGCGGCGAATGAAAGCAAGCCCTATCAAGAGTGGGAATACATCTTGGAAGGTGCTGAAATCATGTATTGCAGAGTGTTCAATCACTATCTTAGCGAGCTCTGCGCTCCAAAGCACCTTGCAGCCCGTGAAAACGAAATCGTGGCCGAAATGGTTCGACGTAGGAACCACAGAATCGAGGTAGCGTTTGACGCGCGTGATCGTGCCCGACGCATGCTATCAAAATCACCGCGAATTCTTCGACTTCTACCGGGATAATTCTTTCATGCTGGACAAGTTGCCAGGCAATTTGAGCCGCTTCAAGTTGACGTACGATGATTGCGCCGCTGGCTACGGCTCTCCAGGGTAACGACATTGTTGTAACGCTTGAGGCATCAGATGCGACCGATTAGACATCGCCTATTCCTGATCAAATATTTGCTGTTCGATCATCATAGCTCAGGGCATTTCTGAGAACAAATCAATCGCGATTGACTGTGGCGATCGCACAGCATGTTGCGCTACCCGGGCTAGGATCTCGGGAAGCGCGTTTCCTATTGTCTTGCGCAGTCTGCCGCCTGAGGCCTTCACGCTCCGACCGCACCCTTTGCACTTGTGCTCCATCACAGGCGTGAAAGCGAGTTCTCCAGTGCTGAAAACTCTCTCGTTGCAATACCGACACTGGATTGCCCTAACGCGCCCGCTTAAATACGGAAGGGTGTTTTGGGCCATAAGGATGCGGACCATTGAAGGATCGATCTTGACGCCATCGATGATGACTTCAGAAAAAGTCTCATCTATTTCCTCCTCATCTTCGTCGTTCCGAAATGCGTGCACGTGAATGCCTTCCTCCTCGGCTGAAGGCCCGGTCCAAATAAGTGCGGGACTCGAACCCCAGATTTGAATCCCTCCTCGGAAGTCGCGTTGGCGAATGTTGAGCGATCTGTTGGCGCTACGGGGCGAATCGGGTTTCATACCGAAGGTTTCGCGCAGCCCGCAGATCGGATTGCCAACTCCCTTTATCGCGACCTTGAACGTCTTGCCACATGACTCGCATAAATGGCGGCTGTGCGGGTGAACACTGAACCAGTCACGATCGAGATGTGGTTCGCCACAATGTGCACAGAGCACCTGCGTCATCTCAAATCCGAAGATTGAGCTAACCAAGTAGTAAATGGCGTCGATAGCTCTCATCTCCACGCCGCCGGCTGGCATGCCAGTTCCGACAATTCGGACAGCCGAAAAGGTATCGTCTATCTCCTTTTCGCCATTCGCCGTCCGTCTTGCGTGGACGTGTATACCCTTCTCCAGAGGTCGCCGCGTCGTATCGTAAACTGGAGGCACTGCACCCCACAGTGCGATTCCACCTTCGTACAAGTCAATATCTATCTCGAGGATCGACTTGTCCGGCTCCCGGTGAGCAGCGCGGCATGAATCGGAACGTTGACCGTACTTCGCCGTGGCGTCGGCTTTGTGTCGCATGCACCAATAACGGGTCCCGCCGTCTCTCCGCTTGGCGACAGCAACAATGTCACACGTTGTAGTCTGCGCGGACACAAACCGCGGCTGGGACTTGGCGCGCGAGCGTTTGCTTTGATTAGGTGTGTTCGATCGCATTGGTATTCTTCTGGTTGTGAGCCTGTTTACACGCTAAATGCGGTAATCAGCCTGGACGATTGGCGATGGCCGAAAGCCATTGTCTGAGTTGACCAATCTGGTCTTCCGTTAGTCGGCTACCCCACCTGCCGACTACTTCTATCGGTGAGGCGCCCTTCTTATGGAGAACGTCGCGCAGAACTTCTAACGTCTGCTTTCGCCCTAGCGCGATTTCATCGGGCGTTCGAAGTGCAATAAGATTCCGGCCAACGACATAGTCCCTTATTCGCTCCTCGAAAGAGTTGTGATTGTCGAGCTCGTGCTGCGCGCCATCTGCGTCGATGATGATATTCCCGGTGAGCTGGCCGTCTTCCCGTTTCCGAAGGCGCTGTTTAGGGAATTGCTCGTACGCCTCACGTGCATTGATTTTGGACGCGATCTCAAATCCGGCCATCACGAATTGGTCGATTCCATACACCTTGCCAGAGATCACGAAGATGTGATCTCCGCTCCTGAGCAGCTTACGAATGTCGGGGCGGCATGCGCCAAGAGTTGGAACAGGACCAAGGTACGGGTCGTGTACGTGCCTGCCACGTTCAGGATCGTATCCGGAGCTAGTGATAAAAATCTTGCCGATCATGGTTCTCAATCCTCTCCTGTTGATTTCCAAGCAAGTTTCTGCTTCAGTGTGTTCCCCTGATGCGGCTCCAAGACGCCATCATGTTGCAGGCGGCCAACAACGATACCCGGCCCAATACCTTCGCTTTCCGCGAATTCATGAATGGATTCATTGGTGAATGTTTCACCACGTATGAACTCAGATAGGGCTCGTGCCGGAATAAGTGTATCTGCTGCGAAGCGATTTGCCTCCGCCTCATACTGCTGCATTTCAGGATCCACGATGCGGTCGGTGAGATCCTCGGCTGCATTATCAATCACAAATGAGCGTTTGTTCTTATGTAGTAGGACGTGTCCTAACTCATGAAACAGGGTGAACCACATTTGGTCATCCGTCTTATAGCGAAGTGTTAGGGCAACAAGAACTCTCGTATCCGAGACCCATCGTGTGCATCCGCTTATTCCCGTATTCGGCAGTTCCGGTACCCAAACAACGGCGACGCCCGCGGCTGAACAAAGCTCTTGTACCGGATCAATGGTCGCAGCAACTCTGTTTCTAGTGAGCTTTCGTAACTCTGGCAACGATGAACGCAGTCGCCGTTCGTCGAATTCTACAAAATCGAATTCTCTCGCGATCAGCTCCGCCTCCCGCACCCATGCTGCAACCGACTCTTCCTTCGTTTTGAATCTTCTCGTTTGACGGTACGCAACTCCAGAAGCTTTCCAAACAGAGTTCCAGCTTTCTGGAGATGAAACACCAAAGAAGTTCAGGAGCACGTCTGTATTTGAACGGCCGGGCGGCAGCGTGTAATCCAGGCGTTTCATTTCCTTTAGAGGAAACCGATGTTGCCAGTCCTCCCAATCTGCAAGAAGGGAGAGCTCGTAACGACGTGCTACCGCTTCATCAAACTTCCGCTGGAGTCCGAGCCAAAAATGCGCGGGCCTCTCAAGGACCTTTTCAAACGCGAGGGCCGTCGGCGGGCTTATTGGCGCTTTGCCATTGCAGATTTCACTGATCGTCTTAGGTGTAAGACCGGCCCGACGCGCTAAATCCCTTTGGGACCAGCCGTAGAACTCCAGGTATTCCAGCACCTGCTCGCCAGGGTGCCGAACGCCTTCCAATTCAACCGGTTTTTGTTGGCTAGCCATGGGTATCCTCGATCCCAAGCAACTCTATACTCCTAATTGTTTTCCAGCGCTCCTTTTCATCGGAGCGGTCGGCCGGACCCTGTTCTTCAATCGGTTTCAAGAGCAGCCGATACGGTTGCTTCACGTCCATAGAAAAAATTCCAGATCTATTGCCTTTCAGCTCATGGCACCGTTCTGGCCCCGATTTGGGCGGCCAAAAATCAGCCAGAGAATCGGCCGCGTTCAGTGCCTCGATTCTTAGCCTGATTTTCTTGCACACGTTAGTGCCGTAGTGACGTCGACACGCCGCCTCGCTCTTAAGCGCATCTCGCAGGCCTTTTTCTTTGGAGAATAACTCCACTCGTTCCCCTACAGGTAACTTGTCACGGGCCTTGAATGTTACCTACAAGGTAACTATGTTTCCCAAACTGGACAAGGTTGAGGCCTATTTGGCGCCGCGTTGCGATTTCCCGGCCGGTGGGAGGCAAGCGTTGCGGCGCACGAAGAGAGGTGCCACGGAAACCCTCAAAATCCTAGTCGATGAAGCTCGCTTCGCTCGCTGTCTCATTAGAACCGCATGCAGCCCAGCCAGGGGCGTGAGGCGGATTCACGAACTGAATGCCGTGCAGAGGACCTATGGAAGACCAAGCCGAAAAGACCGAGAGGGCGCCTCAAGCCGTGAGGAAGACACCGGCGAGAAAGGGTGCGAAGAAAGCCGCGAAGAAGCGCGCCAAGAAGAACCCAACAATTGGATCTGGCACTCCAGGTGGCTCTCGGAGGCCCTTCCCAAGTGTGACTCTGCTGAAGGCGCTGCCTGTAGCTCAAAAGATTAAGGAACTCAACGGCGGAAACCCGTGGTCGCCGGAGAACATTGCTACGGCCATCGAGGTGGGCGCGAAATCGGCAAAGTTCTATTACATCACGGCGGCAGCAAGAGATTTTGGTCTTACGACTGGCACGCGGGACTCTGCCACAATTGCGCTCACCGACCTTGGGCGGTCGATCGTATACGCTCCTGACCCAGAGGCCGAACACGCGAAGAAGGTTGAAGCATTTCTAAGCATTGATCTCTTCAAACGTGTGCTTGAGCACTACAATGGCAGTGAACTCCCGGAGATGAAGTATCTCGGGAATACGCTTGAACATGACTTCAAGCTTGCTCCGGCATTTCACGACGAGTTCTCCAGACTGTTCCGGGAGAACTGCCAAGATCTCGGGATCACCTCCGGCACTGCTGGCGGTGGCGTCGATCAGGGCACAGGCGGAGCGCAGCCTTCCACCCTCGTAGTTGGGGTTCCGAAGGGTGGAGACCTTAGAAACAAACCGAAGGCGTTTATCATTATGCCGTTCGTGGAAAAGGGTGATGCGCGCCCCAGTGGCTTCTTCAAAGAGGTTCTTCGAAGCCTCTTAACCCCTGCAGGAGTGGCTTCCGGATTTGTAGTAGAAACCGCGACTCGGCAGGGAAGCGATGTTATTCAGTCCACCATTGTTAACGATCTTCTCGAAGCTGACTTGGTGATTGCAGACTTAACGGATCACAATCCAAATGTGTTGTTCGAGCTGGGAGTCCGAATTGCTGAGGACAAGCCTGTGGTGCTTGTTAAGGCATCCGGGACGGGACGCATTTTTGATGTAGACAACATGATGCGAGTGTACGAATACAGTGCCAACCTGTGGCAATCCACCGTCGAAAAGGACCTCGCAGAGATCACGGAGCACATCAAAGGAGCGTGGGACAAGCGGGGCGGCGACCAGTCATACATGAAGATCCTCAGGCGTGGTAGCGCGCCCAAGACCGGCTAGTGGATGTTGGAACTGACGAGCCCCCGTCGGATGGTGGCTGCCGGCTTCAGTCACTGCCACCTTGTAGTGATTTGGTCGTAGCTCCACTTTGGCGTTGTGCGGTGAAGCCTCGAGGGTGACGCGCCGAAGTTTCGCAATGGATGAGCGCCTCCGCCGAAGCCGTTTGTCTTTCCGGATGCAGCCTCGTCGCAATCGTTGTAACGTGCTTCCAGCTAAACTTAGGCGTTTAGATATACGGATACTTGGGCAGGTACGCGGCAAACAAACACCGTGCACATAACCACGGAGGAACAGTGAAACGTTCGAGACTGCTTACGGCCGTCCTCTTTGTGGCAGGGGCAGGCTCCCTGAGTTCGTCCGTATTCGCGCAACCGGCCGCTGCCTTAAAAACTGAGAACGCGCGACTCCGAAAGCAAGTTGACTCGCTCACCGCGCTAATCGCCGCATTGCGAAAGCCGCCCTCGACGCAGACCTCGCTCAAAAACGATAACGATGAGGCTGTACTATTCCGATCCGGCAAGTGGAGCGTCGTGCGGAGAATCGACAAGATGACCGACGCGCCGACATGCACCGGCATTTACAGCGACGAATGGCTCGCACAACTCTCGAAAAGGGCATTTTATGTGTCATATCGCGGCCGCGGCGGCGTGAAAGGTGTCACATTGCGCTTCGGTGACGAGCCTGCCCTTCCCCTCCGACTCCCGACGCGCGCGGAAAAGTCGGTGTCAGCAGTAATCCTAGAGGACGATGACTTTCTCAAAGTATTAGCGTCAGCGAGGTTGCGACTTCAGGTAGTGACCGTGCTAGACAACGTGCTTACTGACGACATCGCCCTGACAGGTCTCCGCGCTGCGCACGACTTCATCGCCACGAATGCGGCGTGCCAATGAAGGAGGGGTGAACCTCGCCGAAAGAACTTCGGCGTTGTACAGCATCGAAGCACCAACAGGAATTGAACGATGGCTCACCCTCGAAAAGGTTCCGAGGTACGAATTCTCTCGGGTCGGGTTTCGGGTTAACGTGATCAAGCTACTCGGGCGCAGGGATCGCTTTCGAATTGTCACGTCAGAAGGAACCTTTGATGTCAAGGCCGTCTTCGATCGTGATTCATCGCGTCGCCGCGGAGGTCGCGTGGGACAATAGGCGCGTGCTCAGTGGCGAAGGGGCCCATTCATCGAACGCGCGCTCGCCGCGCTCCGGGCCGGGATCACCGCTCGCGACTTCACCGCTTGGTGTTCTGACCGTTCGTGCGCCATCGGCGACCCGGGGATGGTGATCTAGACCGCCGCTTCTCCGGCAACATCCGGTGGCGCCCTGACCTTTCTGCCGTCGTCGACGCCCAGGCCGATGAAGAGAGTCCCGAGGACGAGGATCGCGGAAGTGATGAACGGTACGTCCTTGCCGAATTGGTCGTAGGAAAATCCCGCCCACAGCGGTATGACGACTCTCGCTATGCCACCATATGCCTGCTGGACGCCCATGTATAGACCGCGCTCCGTCGCCGGAATTACCCGCGAGAGCAACGACGTTACGCAGGGAAACGTGAACGCCGTTCCAACGGGAATGCAGGCGATGACGAGCGCGAGCAGTGCGTAGTTGTCCACAAAGGGAAAGGCGAGCAAACCCGTGGAAAGCAATACGAGGCCGATTCGGGAAAGCTGCGCTTCGCCAAACCGCTCTACCGCCCATCCGAGCACACCCGCTCGTGTAACTACCGAAATCGTTCCGATGTAGGTGAAGAAAATCCAGATCCGGCGCTCCGTGATGCCGAAGCGGTCCATCAGGAACAACGCGAGAATCGCCGACATTCCCGAGAACGCACCCATCGCGATTGCGTAAATCCAGATCAAACGTGGACCGGGCTCGCGTGCGTGTGTCACTACGTACGCAATCGCTGCGCGCGACGCACCCTTTGCCTTCTGCAGATGCGTTCCCGCGTGCACCTCGCGCGACTCGCGAAGATACTTCCACGCGAACACCATGTTGATGATGCAAAGCGCTGCGGCCGCGAGCCCGGGACCCGAACGGCCCGCAAGGAGCGCGAGCGAACCAAGCGGCGGGCCGAGCGCGACTCCCACATTCGTTGCGGCCGAGAGCCACCCGAGTGCTTTCGCGCGCGACTTGGGCTCGGTTGCATCGGCAACGTAAGCCTGAATTACGCCAACGGTCCCGCCACCGGCCCCCTGCACCACCCGCGAGAGCAGAAGCAGCCAGAGGGAATTCGCGAACGCAAACACGACATATGCAACAGCCGCGGCGCCGAGTCCGATGAGCAGCGCAGGGCGTCGGCCGTAACGGTCCGAAAACCGTCCCCACATCGGCGCGCTCACGAGCTGAGCGGCCGTAAACGATATGATCAGCAGCGTCACCATCAGCGCGCTCGCACCCAGCGTCCGCGCGTAGAAGGGCATCAGTGGGAGGATCATCAGGAGCCCCACCATGTCCACGAATGCCGTGATGATGAGGATCAGGAGCTTCTTGAACACTGCTACTGCCCCGTTTTGCCCAGCGCCGCAGGAGGCACTGCCCGTCCGACTACTCCGGCCAGTGCGATGATCGTGAGGAGGTAGGGGATCATTTCGATGAACTGCGACGCGATGATCTGATTTCCCTGAAGCTGGATCTGAAGAGTCTCCGCGGCGGCAAAGAGCAGACACGCGAGCGCCGCGCGCACCGGGTCCCAACGCCCGAAGATTACGGCGGCAACCGCGATGAAGCCTCGCCCTGCGGTCATCTGATCGGTGAACTGATGCTGGTCGAGCGCGAGGTAAACACCGCCGAGACCTGCCAGTATGCCCGAGAGAGCAACGGCTGCATACCGGACGGCCTTCACACGGATCCCGACGCTCTCGGCAGCCTCGGGATGTTCGCCTACCGCGCGCACCCTGAGTCCGAATCGCGTGCGGTAGAGCAGGAACGCGAGCACCGGTGCAGTGAGCAGGCCCATCCAGAGGAGCGGATTATCGAACCCAAAAGCGCCTTGACGCGCCGTGAATCCACTGATGCGAGGAGAATTCGACGAGCTGTCGAAGGCCAATTTGAGAAAGAAGCGCGTAACTCCGATCGCAAGAAGATTTATCGCGATTCCAACCACGACTTGATCGGCTCGGAAGCGAATTGTCGCAACGGCATGGATCAACCCGATGGCGAGCCCGCCGAGAATCCCGCACAGCACTCCAATCCACACACTGCCGGTGTAGTACGCGCCCAGCGTTGCCGTGAACGCACCGGTGAGCATGAACCCCTCGAGCGCGAGGCTGATTATTCCCGCGCGCTCTGCGATCACGCCCCCGCTCGCCGCAAACAGGTACGGTATCGCGATGCGAAGCATCTGCGTCAGGAACGTGAACGGGTTCATGCGCGCGCTGGTTTTCGAGCCTGCTGAAGTGCACGCCGCACTTCAGGGACAGACATCGCGACGGCGAGAATCACGACACCCTGAAGCACTTCCACCATCTGCTTCGGGACAACGGCGTGGATTGCCAGCCCGCCCTGGGAGAGTGTCGCAAAGAATAGAGCGGCGAGAATCACACCGAGCGGGTGGTTTCTTCCGACGAGTGCGACCGCGATGCCAAGGAACCCGGAGCCGCCCGCGAATCCATCCTCGTAGTAGTGCTTGTAGCCGAGGACGTAATTGATTCCACCCAATCCTGCGATCGCTCCGGAGAGCGTGAGCGCGCGGAACCACACGCCGCCGACATTCACTCCGCCGTATTCAGCCGCGTCGGGCTGAAGGCCCACTGCGCGGAGCTCATACCCGTGGCGCGTACGAAACAGGAAAAACGAGACGACCACCGCGGCGAGAATCGCCACGATTATCGTGAGATTCGCGGCCGAGCCGTGGAATGCCGAAATGAGCTCGTCGAGCCGCGGAATGGATCCGGCATGGATTTCGGGGGTGTGCAGCGTTTCCGGAACGTGCAGGCGAGTCGCCACGATCCAGTTGAGAAGCGCGAGGATCACGAAGTTGAGCATGATTGTCACGATCACTTCGTGCGCCCCGAATCTCACGCGGAGAAAACCGGGAATGGCTCCGACGATGCCGCCGCCCAAGGCAGCAGCGAGCATGCACAGGGGTATGGCGATGGCTCCCGGAATCACGGGCGACAGAATCAGCCCTGCGATAGCAGCAAGGAACCCGCCGGCAGCAAGCTGACTCTCTGCACCGACATTGAACAGGCCAGCACGGATTCCCAGCGACACCGCGAGACCGGTAAAAGTCAGCGTGGTGGTCTTGTAGATCACCTGACCGAAGCCGTAAGCGTTGCCCCAGGTTCCCTCGAGAAGCAGCCCGTAGACGTGGGCGGGCGACTGGCCGTAGCTCATGATCAGGATGTCGCCGCAGATGAGCGCGACGAAGAGCGCGACTACAGGAGGGAAAAGAGCTTCTTCGAGCTGCTCTCGAAAACGCGATGTCATGCCGCTGATTCGGTTCTCGTCCCGATCATGTATTCGCCGAGGACTTCCTCCGATGCCTGCGCAGCAGGTACGACTGTCGCGAAGCGTCCCCGGTACATCACCGCAACGCGGTCGGCGAGAGCAAGGACTTCATTGAGCTCCGCCGATACGAGGAGAACTGCCTTGTTTTCGGCGCGTGCCTGACGCAATCGCTCATGGATGAACTCGATTGCACCCACGTCCACGCCACGCGTCGGCTGTGACGCGAGCAATACGGTGAACGCATGACCCATCTCGCGCGCGATCACGACCTTCTGCTGGTTTCCGCCTGACAGCGCCCGAGCAGGGAGCTCGCCCGCCGGAGGGCGAATGTCGAACGACTCTATCTGAGCCTTGGAGTTCTGCTCGATGCGCTCGACGTCGAGTCTTCCCTTCGACGCGAACTTGTCCTGCAGTCCAAGCAGAAGATTGTCCGCGATGGAGTAATCGAGAATCAAGCCGCGGCGATGGCGATCTTCGGGAATGTGCGAGAGGCCGGCTGTTCGTCGCTCGGCGACATCTGCCTTCGTCACATCATGGCCGGCGATCCGAATCTGGCCGGATTCAGGTTTCCGCAGACCGGCAATCGCTTCGATCAGCTCGGTCTGGCCGTTTCCTTCCACGCCGGCAATGCCGAAGATCTCGCCTGGCTGCACCGCGAACGTGATCCCATCGATAGCGCGCGTCTCGCGGGGACCAATTACTACGAGGTCCTTCACTTCGAGAGCGGCGCTGTAGCCGGCGGTTGCATGAGCTTCGGCAGCCGTGGCCGCTTCGGGATGTGATGCGACGGTAAGGGCGTCATTCTGCCGCGACATCAGGGAAACTTCGCGGCCCACCATCGCCCGGGCGATCTCAGCGGGACTGGTTGCCGAAGTCTGAAGTCGAGCGATTGTCCCGCCCGCTCGCATCACGGTGATCGTATCCGAGAGATCCATCACCTCGTCGAGACGATGTGTGATGAGAACGATCGTGCCGCCGCCGTCACGAAGCCGCCGGAGCACCGCCCATAGCTCCTTGACCTCGGGCGGGGAAAGAACCGCTGTAGGCTCATCGAGTACGAGTATCTTGGCGCCGCGAAAAAGCGTCTTGACGATCTCGACTCGCTGAGCTTCACCGACTGAGAGCTCGGAAACTTTCCGGTCAGCAGAGACGGCGAGCCCCGTTTCCCTGCTCAACGACTCGACCTCCGCCACGGCACGGGCGTAGTCGAACATTCCGTTTTTCACGGGCTCTTCGCCGAGCACGATATTCTCGGCGACAGTGAGCGTTGGCACGAGCATGAAGTGCTGGTGCACGACACCGATTCCGGCGGCAATCGCATCGTTGGTCGACCAGCCGGTGACGTCGCGTCCGTTCACCTCGAGCGTCCCCGCATCGGGCTTCATCAAGCCACCGAGGATGCGCATCAATGTCGACTTGCCGGCGCCGTTCTCCCCGACGAGCGCGTGTATCTCGCCCGGCATGACTTCGAGAGTCGCGCCGCGATTCGCACGTACGGGTCCAAAGAACTTGTCTATCCCCGCCATCCGAATGGCGGGTTGCGTTCGCTCCGCCTGTTCGGCTTCGCTGCCGGGACTCGCCGTCATCTCGTGCTCGGAACCTTGATACGGCCGGCGATGATCTCCTGCTTCAGCTGCTCCACACGTGTGTGCGCGCTGTCGGGGATGAGGGGCTTGTTGCGATCGTCGTAGACGTAGCCAACGCCTCCTTCCTTCAGACCGAAGGAGTAGATGCCGCCCTCGAAGGTTCCGGACTGCACGCGCTGAATGGCGTCGAAGACGGCCGCGTTGACTCCCTTGACCATCGAGGTAAGGACATGACCCGGCGCTTCGTCGTTCTGGTCGGCGTCCACGCCGATGGCGAGCTTGTTCGTCACGCGGGCAGCCTCGAAGACGCCATGCCCGGTGGATCCCGAGGCGTGGAAGATGACGTTCACGCCCGACTGGTACTGGCTCAGCGCGAGCTCCTTGCCTTTACCGGGGTTCTTGAATGCTTCGGGAGTGACTCCGGCGTATTGAGCGATGACCTCGCAATCCGGGCAGACGTGCCTGACGCCTGCGCGATACCCCGCCTCAAACTTGTGGATGAGGGGAATGTCCATTCCGCCCACGAAGCCGACCTTTTTCGACTTGCCTACGAGCGCGGCAAGGGCGCCAACGAGGAACGAGCCTTCTTCCTCACGAAACTTGAGCGCGGCGAGATTGGCAGGAGGAGGAATGACATTGCCCGCTTTGTCCACAGCCAGCGCGTAGTCCACACAGGCGAATTGAACGGCGGGATACTCCTTTGCGAGAATCGTGATGTCGTCGGAGAAGATGAAACCGACCCCGATGACGAGGTCCATCCCCTCAGCGGCGAGGAGCCGTAGGCCTGCCTCGCGGTCGGAGCCTTCACCCGGCTCGATGAACCGGATGTTGGTGCCGATAGTTTTCGAGGCGCTGTCGGCGCCGGCGTAGGCGCCGTCGTTGAAGGACTTGTCGCCCCGGCCACCGACGTCGAGCACGATTCCAACGTCGGCGCCACCCGCTCTGGTCGCGCTCACAGCGCCGCCGCGGCCGGCAAACAGCAGTGCGATATGCACCGCGAGTAACGCCGCGGCGACGATGATGAGTTTCCGCATTCGAGAGGGAAGAATCGTACACAACCCGCTGTCCGGCAAGGCAGCGGCGCCCCTTTCTATCGCTACTGGTTCCCCATTGATTTCACTCTATGCCAGACCGCATCCGTACACGCTTTCTCGTTGTTGGAAGCGGCGTTGCGGGCCTGCATACGGCGCTTCGCGCATCGTCCGAAGCCGAGGTGCTGGTGCTCACCAAGCGGTCGCTCTTCGACAGCGCGACAGCCTACGCTCAGGGCGGAATCGCTGCAGCGCTCGGTGCAGGAGATTCGCCGGAGCTCCACAGGCGCGACACGCTGGCTGCCGGCGCAGCGTTATGCGACGCGGAGGCGGTAGAGATACTCGTCGAGGAAGGCCCGGCACGCGTGCGTGAGCTGCAGACGGCCGGTGCGCGCTTCGATCTCGAGCCTGGCGGAGATTTCAAGCTAGGCCGCGAGGCAGCGCATTCACGGCGGCGGATCGTGCACGCTCAGGGAGACCAGACCGGCGCAGAAGTAGCGCGCACATTGATCGACCGGGTGAGCCACAGCAAGCGCATAGAAGTTCTGGAACGAACGCGCGTGCTCGATCTCATCGTCGCGAACGGCCGGTGTCACGGAGTACGCGCAACCGTAGCCGGAGAACCGGCTGACATCATCGCGGATGCCACAGTCCTCGCCACCGGCGGGTGTGGCCAGGTGTATCGCTACACGACAAATCCGCAGGTGGCAACGGGAGACGGCTATGCGATCGCGCAGCGGGGAGGCGCGACTCTGGCCGACATGGAATTCGTGCAGTTTCATCCGACGGCGCTCGAGACGCCGGAGAATCCTCTCGCTTTGATCTCCGAAGCAGTGCGCGGTGAAGGAGCGGTGCTGCTGAACGACGAGGGAATGCGGTTCATGCTGAAGCGGCACAGGTTGGCCGAGCTCGCACCACGCGACGTGGTGGCGCGGGAGATTTTCCGGGAGCGCGCGAGGGGAAGCCGGGTCTGGCTGGATGCACGGAAGCTCGGCGCGTCATTCAGAAAGCGGTTCCCCGGAATCTTTGCACTTTGTCGCGCGCGCGGAATCAATCCGGCGAAGGACCTGATTCCCGTCATCCCTGCGGCTCACTACATGATGGGCGGCATTGTCACCGACCTGAGCGGACGCTCAAGTCTCGAGCGGCTCTACGCCTGCGGCGAGGTCTCGCGTACCGGAGTACACGGCGCCAACCGGCTGGCATCGAACTCGCTGCTCGAGGGTCTGGTGTTCGCGGAACGGGTCGCGCGTGACATGATTACCCGGCCCGCTCTTAAGGGCGCCCCCAGATCAAAGAAATGGGAGGCTCCGCCGCTCGTCGACCGCGGAGCCGCGCAGGTCGCCGCTGACGATATCCGGAGCGTGATGTGGGAGCACGCGGGCATCGCCCGTACTGCCGTAGGACTTCGCGAGTGCCTGTCGCTGCTCGATGCCATAGAGCAGCGGCTTCCGACGGGCGCCACGGAAGAGGCCAACATGGTGCAGACCGCGCGATTGATTGCAGACGCAGCGCTTCTCCGTAAGGAGTCGCGCGGCGGACATTACCGCAGCGACTTCCCCCGGTCGAAGCGCAAATGGCGCGGCCGTCACATAGAATGGTGATATGACCACAACAGCGACGGACGGCAAAAGCGCGGGCGCAGCGAGAGACTTCACCGAGCTTCAGGCGGAGATCAAGCATCGCGCGCGCGAGCGGAGCGCCGTAATTCTCGCTCACAACTACGAGCGCCCCGAAGTCCAGGACGTTGCTGACTTCGTTGGAGACTCGCTCGGGCTGAGTCGGGAGGCGGCGAAGACCGACGCCGAGATCATCGTCTTCTGTGGCGTGCATTTCATGGCTGAGACGGCCGCGATTCTGTCACCTCAGAAGATGGTGCTGCTCCCGGACCTCGCAGCAGGATGCTCGCTGGCCGCCACGATTGACGGCGACCAGCTCCGGGAGTGGAAAGCCGAGCATCCGGGAGCTGTGGTTGTGTCTTACGTCAACACGACGGCCGACGTCAAAGCGGAAAGCGACTACTGCTGCACGTCGGGGAATGCGGTGGAGATCGTGAACTCCATACCACTGGAAACGGAGATACTGTTTCTACCGGACATGTTCCTGGGCGCACACGTGCGACGTGTAACGGGCCGGAAGAACATGCATGTCTGGATGGGCGAGTGTCATGTGCACGCCGGGATAGATCCCGAGCACATCAATCAGCGCCGCGCGCAGCATCCAGGTGCAGAATTTCTGATTCACCCGGAGTGTGGGTGTGCGACGAGCGCAGTAGAAGCGGTGTCTGCGGGCGACGTGGATCCTGAGGGTGTACAGATCCTTTCCACCGAGGGGATGATCAATCGACCCCGCATATCGGATGCGGAAGAATTCATCGTCGCGACGGAGGTGGGGATTCTGCACCGCCTGCGACGGGAGAATCCGACGAAGCGATTCTTCCCCGCGAACGATCTGGCAGTATGCGCTTTCATGAAGGTGACGACGCTTCCAAAGGTGCTGCGCTCGATCGAGCGACTCGAGCATCATATCACGGTCGAGCCGGAGACTGCCGCGCGGGCGCGGCGGGCGATCGAGCGGATGATCGCCATCGGTGGAAACAGGCCCCTCTCGCCGAAACCGGAAACGACCGACGATCCGGGTGAATAACTGCAAATGCCCGCAATAAGGCGACCCCGGCGGATTGCGGCATTGGCTGAGCGCGGATTCGCGCCGGTGAGGGGGCTTCGATTCCCTTACGCCAGATTAATGACCACCACTCTGGTTCGGGACGCGCTCGAAGAAGACGGCGCCGCGAACGACCTGACGAGTATCGCGACTATTGTCTCCGACCGACGGCAGCGATGCGTCATAGTGGCGCGCGAAGCCGGAGTCATCACTGGGATTCCTCTGGCGCGCGAGGCGTTCCGGCAGCGCGACCCCAAGGCATCGGTGCGCGCGGCGGTGCGCGATGGACAGCGCGTCAACGCTGCGACGCCCGTAATCTTCGTCACCGGACACGCCCGCGGGCTTCTCTCGGCGGAGCGGGTGGCGCTCAATTTCATGCAGCGGCTGTCGGGAGTCGCGTCGCTCACCCGGAAGTATGTCGATGCAGTGAAGGGAACCGGCGTGAAAATCCTCGATACACGGAAGACGACACCGGGTTGGCGACGGCTCGAGAAATACGCGGTGCGGGCGGGAGGGGGCATGAATCACCGAATCGATCTCTCCTCGGCCGTGCTCATCAAGGACAACCATCTGGCGGCTGTGGACGGAGACATCGAGCTGGCCGTACGCCGAAGCCGCGAGCTGGCGCCCGTGGGAACGCCGGTCGAGGTGGAGTGCGACGATCTGGACCAGGTTCGATCAGCGCTCGTTGCCGAAGCCGAGGTCATCATGCTCGACAACATGAATGAGCCGATGATGCGTGAAGCAGTGCAACTCATCAACGGTCGAGCGGTGACGGAGGCATCTGGAGGAGTAACCCTGGAGAGCGCGAGGGCAATTGCCGAGACGGGTGTAGACTGGATCTCTGTTGGCGCGCTGACGCACTCGGCTAAAGCGATGGATCTGTCACTCGATTTCGAGTGAACGCCGAGCCTGAAGTGTGTGATGTGTGTGGCTCCGCCGACATCGTCGAGATCAAGTGCAAGCTGATGTGCCGGAATTGCGGGACGATTCTTCGCAGCTGCTCGGACATCTGAGCGCTCGTCAGATGTCCAGGATCGCGTCCTTCACGAAGTAACGTTTCTCGTCTCTTATTATTGCCGCCACGCCGCGGCGGGTTGCGTCCACGTCCTCTTCGCGACCCTCGAGTGCAATGCGATTGGCTCTGAAGCGGTGACCTGATTCCACGCAGAAGAGATCGCATAGCTGAATCTCCCGCTCGGACGCTTCGGGCCCGTGCTCCTCTATGAGACTCTGCGTCCGCGAGATTACGCACGCCGTGGCGACCAGCTCGATTGCCATGTTTGCCAGCCGCTCGAGGACGAACTGTCTCTCGACGATTGCCGTGCGGTGCCTGAAAATCACCCGATCGGTGGCACCCTTCAGCTCCGCAACGTGCTTCTCGAAGTACGACTTGTGCCCGGCGAGCCGGGGATGAATGCGTGCATCGAGTGTCGCACTCGCGCCGAGCATGCTCCGAATGCGTGATCTGGCAAAGCCGCTAAGCAATCCGAGGTTACGCAGCGGTTGTCGGAGCGCCGTGCCCACCTCCTTCAGCGATTCGGCCGGTCCCTGCACGCCGTTCAACGCGATGAACAGTCGCAGCACTTCGTTGGCGCCCTCGAAGATCCGATTGATCCTCGAGTCACGCAGCATTCGCTCATACGGAAACGGCTTGACGTATCCCCGGCCGCCGGCCACCTGCACCATCTCGTCGCAAGCACTCCAGATCAAATCGCTGGCGAAAACCTTCGTGCACGCCGCCTCGAGTGCAAAGTCTGCCGCCGGCGAATCAGCGAGCGACGCAAGCACACCAAGCATCGCGTCGCACGCGTAAACTTTCGCGGCAAGCTGAGAGAGCTTTCGCTGGGTTATCTCGAAGTGCGCGAGCGGATGGCCAAACTGGACTCGCTGCTCGGCGTACGTCGCCATCTCACCCAGAACCCGCTTCGATCCTCCGGTGCAGCCTGCAGCGAGAGTGAGCCGCCCGGCATTCAGAACGTGGACGGCGACGGCAAACCCTTTTCCCACGGTCCCAAGAACATTCTCGGCGGGAACCTCGAGATTCTCGTATAGGAGCTCCGCCTGCGTCGACCCGCGAACGCCAAGCTTGCGCACCGTTCCGAGAACTCGAAATCCCGGCATGTCAGGAGTAATAATGAATGCGGTAAGACGAGCGACTGTTTCGCCCCGTCTCTCCACCGGAGTCTGCGCGAACGTCGCTATCACGCCGGCGCGATGCGCATTGCCGATCCAGATCTTGTGGCCGTTCAGTACCCAGCGTCTTCCGTCGGAGCTGAGCTCGGCCCGTGTCTGGATGTTCTGTGCATCCGAACCGGTCTCCGGCTCAGTGAGTGCGTATGCCGCCAGCGTCTCGCCGCTGGCAAGCACCGGCAGATAGCGCTGTTTCTGCTCCTCGGTGCCATAGAGCACGATTGCCTTTGAGCCGAGACCGCAGTGGACGCCGATCAGCACACCGAGCGATGCGTCGATCGACGAAAGGTGCTCGAAGATGCGAGCGTAGCCCGTAGCGGAGAGCTCCAGGCCGCCGTAGCGTCGAGGCACGGTGAGTCCCAGCATTCCGACGCGCCCGAACTCCGCCAGGAGATCATCACTTATGGTCTCCTCTTCATCCATCCGTGCCGAGTCAATGAGCCCGCTCCGCTGCATGCGGTCGAGCTCACCAGCCAGTCGGCGCACAAGGGAGGCCTCGTCGGGATTGCGACGGTCGAGCGGCTCGGGGTAGGGGAACAACAGCTCATCGTGCACGACGCCGGCGAATATGCCGCGTGTGAACGATGGCCTTACCTCGTTCAGGCTGTCTGGTCTTCCCGCCGCAGCCATCGCCAGTGCATGAAAAATAGGCCCGATGCGATGATGATCAGCAGCGTGCTCGTGACAAGAGTTCTCATTGCCCGGAACCGCACATTGCCGATTTGCTCGAGCCGTTCGTCCTCGTACATCTGTCGAATCTCGGCATCGGTCGGCACTGCGCCGGAATCGCGGGCAGCGACACCGGCGCGCGCCCGCTCCGGGGCGTTGACTCGCTGCAGCTGCTCTCGCTTGTACGCTGTGTACGACGTGAGCGGGCCGCCTCGTCCATACCCTTCAGCGCGAAGCGGACTAACGAGATTGAAGGCAGCGTTGACGATCTGCGTGACGGAGATCAGGACAGCAATGATCGCCACGAGACAGACTGCATAACCGTAGATCTGAGCAATCCGATTCGTCCGTTCCATTCATCCCTCCGGGGTGCTTATTCGTCTGGCGCTGCCCGCTGCCTCGAGCTGCTCCCCGAGTCGAGCAGTGTCGGTAGCCGGCTCGTCACAAGTGTACGCGCGGCAGACGTACGCCGTAGGAATCCCGCCGCGCGGCATCCGTCCCGCGAGCAGGTCGATCCGCTCGCTGCCATCGGCGCCGCCACCCGCCAGCACGAGCGAGGGAACGTAGTGCGATGCGACCTCGCGTTCCAGCCGATTGACTCCCTCGCTCGCACTATCGCCAACGATTGCGACTTCAACCGCACCGTGTACTGCCATGTCGGCCACTCCCAGCAGATGGCCAAAGCCCGTAGGAAACTTCGTGAGAAGCTCAGCCGCTCCATCGAGAACCGACATAGCCCGTTCACGCATGGCGCTGTCGTTTGTGAGATCTGCGAGATGGAGCAGCAGGTCGGCAGCCATTGACGTTCCCGAAGGCATTGCGTTGTCCGTGATATCCCGCGGTCGTGTAATCAGCGGCTCCGCGTCACTGGCTGTGTCGAAGAAAGCGCCAGCCGAATCGTCCCAGAACCAGCGGACCATCGATTCGGTGATCGACATCGCGCGCTCGACCCACACATCATCGAAAGTCGCCTCGTATAACGCGATGAACCCGAGTCCAAGCGCGGCGTAATCCTCAAGAAAACCCGGTATGCGTGTTTCGCCGCTCTTGTGCGAGCGCATCACCCGTCCGTCACGAGCCATCTCGCGATGCAGAAACTCACCGTTCGTGAGAGCGAGTCGCAAAAGCTCCGGATCTCCAAAAGCTCTGGCGGCGGTGGCAACTCCCCGGAGCATGAGTCCGTTCCACGAAGCGAGGATCTTTTCATCGCGTCCGGGCCAGACACGCTTTGCCCGCTCGGCGTAAAGGGTCGCCTTCGCGGTTTCGATGCGTCTGCTCAGCTCCTCGGTGCCAAGGCCGCTGCGCGTTGCGGTTACGCCGGGATCGACCGCGACATTCGGAATAATCTTCCCCTCGAAATTCCCACGGGAGGTGACTCCGAAGTAATTCTTCACAAGCGGCGAGTCCTCGCCTAGGAGCGAATCGATCTCCTCCTCGGTCCAGACATAGAATTTGCCTTCGTGTCCTTCGCTGTCGGCGTCGAGTGAAGAGTAAAAGCCGCCTTCGGGCGAAGTCATCTCGCGTCTCAACCACGTAAGCGTCTCATTGACGACGCGCCGCACCTCCGAGTCCTTCGTGGCCTGCCACAGGTGTGCTCCCAGTCGGACGAGCAGCGCGTTGTCGTACAGCATTTTCTCGAAATGCGGGACGATCCAGATCCCATCAACGGTATACCGGTGAAAACCGCCGCCTATCTGATCGTACAGCCCGCCGCGCGACATCCTGCGGAATGTTTCGGTGACCATCTCCAGTGCGTAAGTGGTGCCCGTTCGCTTCCAGTAGCGCAGGAGGAAATCGAGCGACATCGTGGGCGGAAACTTGGGTGCGCCGCCGAACCCGCCGTGCCGGATGTCGTATCGCTGAGCGTGCGACCGGTATGCAAGCTCGAGCGTGTGCGCGTTCAGTGCTCCTTCGGTCCTTGTAAGAGCATCCGCGTCGTAGATCTGCCGAAGCTGTTCGGATGTGCTGGTGATTGCGTCTCTGCGATTTGTGTATGCGTCAGCCACTGACTGCATGACACGCCTGAACGACGGCATTCCCTGGCGATCTGCCGGCGGATAGTAGGTGCCGCCGAAGAAGGGCACCCCCTCGGGCGTCAGGAACATCGTCATTGGCCAGCCCCCCTGACCGGTGAGCGCCTGCACGGCCTGCATATAGATGCTGTCGAGATCCGGCCGCTCCTCGCGGTCGACCTTGATGTTGACGAAGAGCTGATTCATCAGCTCAGCAGTCTCTTCATTCTCGAACGACTCGTGGGCCATGACGTGGCACCAGTGACACGCCGCATAGCCGATGCTGAGAAGAATGGGCCGGTCTTCGCTTCTCGCGCGGGACAGCGCTTCCTCTCCCCACGGATACCAATCGACCGGGTTGTCCCGGTGCTGGAGAAGGTACGGGCTGGTCTCGTTGGCGAGTCTGTTCGGCATGGTCAGGCGCCGATCGACTGATTGACCGATCGGCCGATTGACCGATCGACGGTTAGCAGGATCGGACGCGAGTGCGCGTCTGGTTCGCTATGCATCCCGCAATATGTAGGTCGCTGCCTGCTCGAGCACCGCTCGCTCGCTCTTGAATGCGATGGTCCCGGTTGCCTGGGCGACTTCCAGCCATCGCGCCTCGTTCACCTCATGGTCATGATCAGCGACGTCGCCCGACACGTATCTCATGAGGAAGAAGTGAACGAACTTGTGGTACCTGACGCGCCTTCCATCCACGGTCGCCTGATACCAGTACTCGACGAGCTTCAGCTTCTCGACGATCTCAGCTTCGAGGCCGGCCTCCTCGCGAACTTCGCGCACTGCGGCTGTTTCCGGCGTCTCTCCCGCATCCACCAGCCCCTTTGGCAGCTGCCAGCGCGGTGGCTCGCCCACTGAGATGAGAGCAATCTCGAAGCCCTGCCGCGCGAGCGGACGGAAGACTATTCCTCCCGCCGAAATCTGTGTCTCCGTGGTAATCGGGGCGCGAGCTTTGGTCATGTATGGCTCAGCACGTTAGTTTCCTGCCGCGAGTGAACGCAGGTGCGGCATCGCTACTGCAGATTGGGGACCCGCATCGGAGTCCCACGGAGCAGTCGCCGACAATAACGGAACCCATTCATGAAATCAGCCGGATCATCGGACCTCAATAGCTATCTGGAGAAGCACGACGCGCGAATCCAGGAGGAATTGTTCGAGTTCCTGCGAATTCCGAGTGTAAGTGCCAGGTCGGAGCACAGCGGAGATGTCGCGCGCGCAGCTAAGTGGCTGAAGGAGTGCATAGAAAAAAGCGGCATGACCGCGCGCATCTATCCGACCGCCGGTCATCCCGTGGTGGTGGCTGAGTGGCGCCACGCGCCGGGCGCGCCGACGGCGCTCGTCTACGGTCACTACGACGTCCAGCCCGCCGAGCCGATCGATCTGTGGACGTCGCCGCCATTCGAGCCGACGGTGCGCGACGGGAAGATCTTTGCGCGCGGATCCGTTGACGATAAGGGCCAGCTCTTCCTTCACGTCAAGGCAATCGAGGCTCACCTTGCCACTCGGTCAAAGCTGCCGCTCAACATCGTGCTGATTGCGGAGGGCGAGGAGGAGATCGGCAGCCCGAGCCTCGAGAAGTTCGTGAGCGAGAACCAGGAGCTGCTCAAGTCCGACGTGGCGGTGATTTCCGACTCAGCGATGTTCGCGCCCGGCCAGCCGTCCATTCTCAGCTCACTGAGAGGGCTGGCGTACTTCCAGATCGACGTTCAGGGCCCGATGTGCGATCTCCATTCCGGAAGTTATGGAGGCGCCGTGGTGAATCCGGCGATAGCTCTGGCGCGAATCCTGGCGACCATGCACGACGACAACGGGCACATCGCGATCGACGGGTTTTACGACAGGGTCCGCGACTGGGAGCCCCGCGTTCTCGAGCAGATGAAGAAGCTTCCGTTCGACGAGGAAGAGTTCCGCAAGGAAGCCGGCGCTCCCGCCCTTGGCGGGGAGAAGGGTTACACGGTTCTCGAGCGATTATGGGCGCGTCCCACCTGCGAAGTGAACGGCCTTCTCAGCGGCTACACCGGCGAGGGAGCGAAGACGGTTCTTCCTGCGAAGGCAATGGCGAAGGTCAGCTGCCGGCTAGTACCCGATCAGGAACCCGCCGAAATCGAGAAGCTGATGGATGCACACGTACGTCGCATCGCGCCGAAGGGTGTGACGGTTAACGTGAAACATCTCCACGGCGGACGGCCGTGGAGGGCTGAGCTCGACGGGCCGATATTCGACGCGGCTCGGCGAGCACTCAAGTCCGCGTTCGAGAAAGATCCGGTGATTGTCGGCGAGGGTGGATCGATCCCGGTAGTCGGCGATTTCGAGAGGATCCTCGGCACCCCCGTACTTCTCGTGGGATTCGGACTGCCCGGAGAAAACGCGCATGCTCCCGACGAGTGGATAAGCGTCGAGAATTTCAGAAAGGGCATGAGCGCAATGGCTGTCCTCTGGGACGAGTACGGCCGGAACGGAAAACCCTAGGATGTACGGGGCAGACCTATTCGCCGGAGCGCTTCGCGCGCCCGCTGGCGGCGGAGATTCCACTCGAACCAGCTGTCGGGAGACAGGCGACGAGGGTTGCCGTAACGCGCCACCAGCTCAGCGTGGAGCTGGCCCCGCACCGGCTCGGGAAGGGAAGCCAGTCGTGTAACGATCACCGGAATTGCGTCAGATGAGAGATCACGCGCGATGTATCTGGCGTCGAGTTTTCCTGTCGTCGCAACCCGGTCCATATTCGCGGACGCGATCCACGCCTCGTGGTTCCAGAACACGAGAACCAGGAAAGCGGCAACGGCGACAGTGAAGACGCGACGAAAAAGCGCCCCGATGTCGAGCGTGCCGAGGATGCCGGCCGCCAGCGCAATCAAGGCCACGGCAAGAACCAGCATGTAGACCTGCGCATACAGTCGCGAGACCGTGTATCCGTAAGCGGCCTCGTACAACGACACGCGGTGAAACGCCGATGCGAGCATGATCAGGACGGCGACCAGGATGGCCAGCGTGAGGATCTTGATGCGTCCCGCGTGACCGTCCGCGCGGCCAAATCGCTCGCTCACCAGGATGAGAATCACGGAGCAGGTGGCGACTATCGTGAGCTCGCCAAACCCGCGCCGGGCGTATTCGGCGAAAGTGATTCCGGAGCCGGGTACGCTCGGTGCGTTGCCGAAGAGGTAGCTGAGCTGTACACCGATGAAGAGCCAGAAAAGCGCAGCGACGCCGGAAACGAGGATCAGCCGTTCCGTCGCTCCGAGCCAGCGTCCAACTCCGTCGCTGCCGGACACTGGTGAGAGTGACGAGCTCTGTCTGATGGGCTGGAGAGCCGCAAAGCTGTAGGCGCCGAGGGTCACTACCAGCAGAACGAAGAAGAAGATCGTTCGCGGAATGAACTCCCAGGTGGCGATGATTCGAGCGATCTCGTCCCGCCAGCTGCCGAACACAGGGTCGGCGCTCGCAAGGAGAAGGGCGAAAAAGAGGACGACTGGAATCGTGATGACTGCTCCGCGCACGGCTTCTCGCGACCGCGTCGAGCGAAAAACGTTGGACAGATCCGCAAACCGCCTGAACGATTCGGCTAGTGCATTGCCGGCAGCGACGAAGGGAGCGCTGATGACGAATGGCGCCGTCAGGCGCTCGAGGCCGGGACCGACGGCGAATAGCATTGCAAGCGCGAGGAAGAGCACCACGCTGACGAAACTCAGTGCGTTGATAAACTCGGCCGCGGTGATCGAGGCTCCAGAGGCCAGGACGGTCGCGGTGGCGAGCATGAGAAGGGAGGAGCTGTTGAGCGTGCTGCGCGCCCTCATCACGACACCCAGTCCAAGCGAGGCGAAGGCGGTCCAGATTCCCCAGTTCACACCGGGGAGGGCGTCAAACATGATGTAAGCGCCAATCGCGGCAACGGCGATCGCCGCGAACCATGCGAGCCCGGTGCCAAGTGCCGCCGGACGTTCCCCCGTACCAGTCAAGCGTCTCTCCGTTTGATCATCCGACGGGATAATCTAGCCGGCGAATCTATTTTGACAAGTACTTTGTCCCACAAAGTAGACGCCACGGTGAAATCATCACAGCAAACTTGTTAACGCGTTAGAAGCGCCATTCGCGGATGAGGAACAAGCCCAGGACGCTCGTCGTCGAAGGCTCCTGCGGCGCGAGACTCGGCTCGCGAAGAATGAACCGCGGCTCGAAGCTCGTCTCGAGACGGTAGCCTTTGAGTCCACCGAAGCGGTGCTGAAGGTAGAGGCCGGGACGCTTCAACGCCTCCGGATCGGGCCGGATCTGGACCCCGACAAACGTATGCGACTTGATGTACTTGCCGAACTCGACCTCCGTGCCTCGCAGGAAGCCGCCCACGTCGGTCTGCACGTCGGCGGGCGTGATGGTGAACACGTCAGCCCCGAGGGACTGTGCTGCCTCTCCTGCAGCCTCATCGGCGATGACGCCGAGGGCCACGCTCGCGAGCTGCTGGGCGGCAAGGGCGGCCCCCGCTCCGATGAGATTGTTGCTGCTCCCCACACCCGACGCCTCGAGCTGCAGCAGCGACGATGACGACCGCCCGAACGCGAGGTAGCTCAGAATATCGCTCTGCGGAATTGGCGGCTGGGCATCGCTCTCCAGCGAGATGCGCGGATTGAGAAGCGTGCCGCCGATGAGAATCTCGATGTTGATCGCCTCACGCGAGGGCAGCCGCACCTCGTAGGCGCCGGTCACCTGCAGCGTGGGGTTCAGCTCGTCGATGTTGATGAACGTTGCCGATCCACGCTTGATCTCGAACCGCTTGGTGAGGAAGCGATACTCGCCTCGCTCGCTCAGCAACACGCCGTCGAATATCAGCGATTGCCTGGCCCTGTTGACATGAATCGCGAGATCGCCATCGCTGTACACCTCGATGTTCGCATCGCGGGACCTCACGAAGACATCTCGATCCACGCGGAGGTTCACGTCCATCCGCAGATTCGCCAGAAGCGGTGACTGCGTCGGGAAAATCTCCTTGTTGCTCGACACTGCCGTATCCAGGACACTGAACAAGGCAGGGTCATTGAGGGCGATCAGCTTCTTGCCTTCCGACTCGGGGATCTGGAGGACGCCGTCCAGAATCCGCAGTCCCCCGCTGACGTATGCCTCGTTGAAGGGTCCCAGGATCGAAAGGTCGGCACTCGCCAGGAGCCTGCCATTGTCGTTGTCGAGAACGAGCGCACGGTTCGCGTGCCCCTTCAGATCGAAGCTCGGATTTCTGAACGAGCCAATGCCGAGTCCGCCGGTAATCGCAATGCGACCCTCGCTGTACGCCACGAGGGAGTCAACGACGATGGTATCGCGCAGCATCCGGATCGAGCCGTTAATCCGCGAGAGATTGACACCGGCGGGAACGACGCGTGCTTCCGCGTCGTCGAACACGACCTGGCCGGTCATCTCGGGCCGGCGCAGCGTTCCGCCGACCTTGACGTTGGCCACTGCGTGGCCGCGCACGTTGGTGACGATGGTGTTCAGCTGCGGTACCATGTCGAGCGGCAGGCTGTCGGCTCTTATCGCGAGGTCCATCTGGCGATCTGTCGGGAAGCGCGAGCCCGTGACTCCGGTGAACGCGAGGTTTATCGGAATCGTTCCCGACGCCACAAGGAATGTCCCCTGACCCGGCCGCATCGCCTCTGCCCGGCCGGATAGGTTTTGATTTGCATACTGCAGGGTCCCGTGCAGCTCGGGCACAGCCGTTCCGTTGTAGATGAAGTTCTGCGTGCCAAACGCGCCATTAAAGGTTGGATTCGCCGCTGTGCCGGCGGCGCGCATGTCGAACGACACGAGCCCGCGCGCATCGATGTCACTTTGAGCGAGCGAAACAAGGTCCTCGACCGCGAAATTGTCGACGGCGATCTCGAAGTTCGCTGCGCCTTCCTTCGGAAGCAGGCCATTCACGAAGATCCGGCCGTTGCGAGTGTTGCGCAGCTCCAGTCGCTCGACGTCTATGCCTCGGGGGCCCCAGTGGATTCCCGCGGGTTGGGTGCTGGCCCAGACCGTCGTATCGAATCTCAGCCTGAGATCATTCAGCCGCAGCTCGTTGCGATCCTTGTTCAGGACGAAATTGGCGTTCGCGGCATAGTCGTTCTGCGTATCCTGATGGACCTCCAGTGCGAGCGTACCCAGCGGTTTCTGGTAATTCACCTTTACCTGCACGCTGTCGAGATTGAAGCCCGCCGTAGTGAGCTCATTCGCATTCGCGTTGATAATGACCCGCGATTGCGGTGTCAGTGCGTTGGTCCACGAATAGTCGGCGCGAAAAGCCTGCACGGTGTTCCCCAATGCGACGATGTTCGCGCCGCTCGCCGTTCCGGTTGCACCGAAGTCGTGGATGTTGCCGGTGGCCGCACCATCCGCCCGGAACGAGCCCGAAAGCTTTCCCCGCTGGACGACTCCCGGCGTATCGACCGCTGCACGCGCAGCCGGCGCCCTTCCGGTCACTGCACGCTCGACTTCGGTTGCCTCCGCCAGTCGCGCGGAGTCGGCCTGCGCGCGGGAGATCCGCTTCCTGAGAATCCCCGGACGCGGCGGCACCTCACCCTGTTGCGCCGGGAGAAAGCCCGCGATCTGCTGAAGCGAATCGATCGCGATGTGATAGCGAAGCTCGCCGCTCGTCCCTCGCTTGAGCCCGAAGGTCCCTGTGGCGCTGGCGAACCCCTCGGGGACGCCAAGTGCCAGCGTGTCTATCCGCGCCAGGCCATTCGCCATCGAGACTCTGACTTTGGCCGAGTTGATCGCCAGCGTGTCGTACGATGACGCCTGAATGTCCGCGACAATCCGCGCATTCATCGTGGCCGGATCGAAACCGCGTCCGACAGCTGTTGCCGTCGCGGTAACGGACGTGCGCGGTGCCTTGGCGACTATCGTATTGGCGTTGAACAGATCCGTCCTGAGCGACACGTCGTACCCCTTCTGCACACTCGCGAGGTCGAGCCGCCCCGTGATGGCTGCGGTTCCGCCGTCAGGGAATGCCAGGTCGGTGCGAACCGACAGGCCTCGCATCATCCCGGTCATCCTGATTGGACCGGTCGCCGACCCTCGCAGGCCAATCGTCGGAGCGAACCTTCCGACCGTCACGAGGGACAACGGGTGAAGCCGGGCATCAACGTCCATCCAGGTATTGGCGAACGTGATGCCGCGCCCCGTTCTGAACGCGCCCGTTCCAGTTACGCGCGATAGCGCGCCGCGATCCAAATGTGTGATGTCGCCGCGCGCGACCATCCGCGACGTAGTCGATCCATTCAGTGTCGCGGTCCCGGTCAGCGTTCCCGCCATGGGAAGGGTGGGCGCGAATTCCTTGGCGAGATCGACCTGCAGCGGGCGCAGCGTCAGCCGGAGATTTGTCGCGTTGAATGTCCCTGGCCCGAACCCGACTCTGCCGAGGGCCACGACGCGGCTCCGTCCGGACCGTCGCTCGTCGAACGTGATGTCGCCGTTCACGTCGAGCGCATGCTGTCCGCCTGCCAGCTCCGCGTGCCCGTTCACTATTCCATGTCGCGGCGGCTTGAACGACGGAAAGATCCGCTGGACGAGCCGCGTGTCGAGATTGGCGACCCGGAGGTTGGTGTCGTGCAGCGCAAACGTGTCATTCATGATCAGGCCGAGGTCGCCGCGAAGGCGCGCGCGCTCGAGTCGCACGTCGGCTCTGCGCGCCAAGTACCTGCTTTCCCTGCCAATCCAGTCAAGCCCAAAATCGAGCGAGCCCGATCCATCCTCGGGAATGCCTGGATCGACCCACCGAAGATCCGCGGTAGCGACGGGCGCAGCGCGAAGCCGCAGATGAAGATTGTTCGGGTCGATGTGGTAAAGCCCTGCTCCCGCAATGCGACTGTTCGGCAGCGCTGCTCTCGCGTTGGCCCACCACACGGAGTCGGAGGTGAACTCGAATTTCCCGTGCAGGGTCTTGACCTCGATGGTCGGCGGCTTGAAAGGCTCTGCCATCATGCTCAGCACTGCGACATCGGCAAAGCGTGTTTTGTAGGCGGGATCCTCCAGCCTGAGAAGCGGCATATATGCGAGGATCCTGTGAAATGACGAGATTTTCTGATAACCGCCGGGAACTTTCACGATGCGCAGTCGGCCCTGTTCGCTCAGCGATTTCTTGAAAGCTGCCGCTGCGGCTGCGCCCTTGAGCGTGTTGTCCACTTCCCAGGGAGATTTGACCGTCAGATCACCGTCACGGATGATCAGCTCGGTGAAGCGGACCCACGTGCCCCAGCCCGTTGGTCGCGGGCCCTGCCGGGTCATCGTGTCGCGGGGGTAAATCCGGTCATAGTTCCACTTGCCGCCTGGCTGCCGATCGAGCACGACGACCGGATGGAAGAGCGTCAGGTTGTCGAACTCGACGTGTTTCCGGCGCAGGGTGTTGAGACCGTAGTTCGTCGTCAGCGAGTCGACGTCTATGAACGGTGCGCCGGCGCTGTCGGTTATGGTCAGGTCGTGGACCGTGAATCCCTCCAGAAGGTTTCCGGAGATTCGGCCGATTCGCAGGATGCCGTGCGTGTTGTTCTGAAGCGCCGGCTGCAGCCGCCGCCGCACCTGCTCGTGTCCCCATTCCGTCCTCGTTATGGCGTAGACGGCAATTAGGGCAACCAGCGCGACAACCGCGATCACTGCAATGGAGCGGATGAAATGCTTCCGCATCAGAATGCTTCGCCGATGGACAAGTGTAGGGTGATTCGGTCGAGAACGCCGTTGAAGCCGGATCTCACTGGCCGATAGCGGCGGCTCTGCTCGAGCAGCACCAGGCGCTTCTCGCCATTTATGACGCTCTCCGTCACGACCGGAAGCGTCTCCTCCAGTCCGGGATTGATACCAAAGTCCACGCGAATCGGTCCGACAGGAGAGATATATCGCGCGCCAAATCCGGGCGTCACGGCAGCCCTGCTCTTAGGAAGAGCGGGATTCACCTTCTGGGCGAGGTAGCCGACATCAACGAATGCCGCGCCGATCACGTTGTCCCCAAGGAGCGGAAATCGCAGCTCCCCGCTTGCCTCGAGAACGACATTGCCGCCAAGCGGGCGCGGCTCGAAATCGCGATCCTTGAGCGACGCCGTGTTGGGATTGCAGGCCGTGATGGGAGTCGTCTCGGGGCACGCCTCGGTTCCGCTCCGAAGTTTGCTCGGTGGAACCGTGAGAATTCTCGGGCCCAGCTGATTCTCTCCATACCCGCGCACCGACCGTGAGCCGCCGAGATAAAAGCGCTTGCGGGGGTGCAGGACTGCCTCGCTCTCTATCCCAATGCCCACCGGTTCCCCGATGCCCACCGCTTCCGACGTGCTCGCAAGCGCATCGACCCAGCCGAGTCGCAGGTGGCCGCCAAGTGTACCTCGCTTGCGGAACGGCCGGAACACTGCGGCATCAATGGATGACCGATTGTAGCGGAAATCGGAGGAGGTGAAGGTCGACGCATGCTCGAGGTCCACTTTCCCGCGGAAACCATGCGTTGGCTCGAACGGATCGTTCGTCCTGTCGACCGAAGAAGTCAGCGTGAATGGCGAAAGCCGCTGCTGCTGTCGCAGCGCCGAGAGAGTCGGCTGGTCGCACACTCCGTAATTGACGCAGAAGTACACGTCTCCGGCGTCAAGCCTTGTGAGCTCGAAAATATAGTTCGCGCTCGCAGGCGCCCGGTCGGTGACCACGCGGGTAAACGTCGCGCTGGTGCCATATCCACGGTCCACATAGATGCCGGGTGCAGTGCGGCGATGGCCGAAGAATCCCAACGAGAGCTCGTTGGCGTGCGAGATGAACCACGGCTTACGGAGATTGGCGCTCAGGTTGTAGGTCGGCGCGAAGTATCGCGCTCGATCGCTGCCCACATTGTCGGTGAGATCACGGAAAATGAATTTTCCGTTCAGTGAGCTCGCCAGGAGATTTCCCGCTACGGCCTGCAGCTCGAGTCGCTTGGCTCCGCCCCGGAAATTGTAGTGGGTGAACCGGCCCTCCACCTGGAAGAAGTCCACTGTGTTGAATCCGGCGCTCAAGCGGGACTCTCGCAGTGGCGCCTCCTGCACGGTAACCACTATGATCTTGCTCGAGTCACCCTGCTTCGGGACCTCGATCGCAGCGCGCCGGAACAGGTTCGATTCATACAGCGCGCGCTGGCTCCTCAGCACCTCGGCTCGCCTGAAAATCTCCCCGGGCGTCATCGTGAGCGCCTTCCGGAGAGTCCTCTCACTGACGTTGTTCTCACCCTCTATCAGTATCTCCCCGATGGTCGCTTTCCATTTCGGGTCCACGTCGATGCGAATAGCACCCGCACGAGCCATTGAATCGAGGGTGATCGTGGTGTCGACGACGGCGTCCGCGTAGCCCTTGTCCCACAGGCTTTGCTGAAGGAGGGCGACCGTGGTATCCAGCCGCAGGAGGTTGAGGGGGGTGCCCTTGCTAAGTACCACACGTCGGGTGAGCTCCCGCTCGTTCAATACCGGCTGAGTCTGCACGACGTCCAGGGCGGATACGAGCGTCGGCGGGCCTTCGACGATGTTGAACGTTACCGCGACTTTGTCGGTTCCGCGGTCAGCGACGAGTGTGTCCACCTGGGCTTCGCGGAACCCGCGCTTCCAGTAAAACACCTTTATGCGCACCACGTCGCGCTTGAGCTCCGCGTGGTTGAGATACTTCCGCTTGTAGAAGTACTTGGACTTGCTGATCCAGCAGATTGGGACGAGGACGAAGCTGTTGCAGCTCGACTCGTCGGTCGAGATGTTCATTCGCAGGTCTTCCCGCTTGACCGAGCGGACGCCGTTCAGCGTGAGTTGAACGACCTCCGGATTGACTGGCGGCGCCTTGTTATTGGCAATTGGCTGTGACGCGAGCACGGCCGGGATTGCCACTAGAAACGCGGACAGCCCAAGCAGTCGCCGTAGACCGGACCCCATAGTATCCCCCAAAAGAGCAAGGGGCGGGCCGGTTGGCTAGAGGCCTTCCAGAAGCGCGTCGTTGCTGGGTGTTGCGGCGATCCGCTTGATAAGCCACTCCATCGCCGACGAGGAGGGCATCTGCTGCAGTCCGCGGCGGAGGGTGTAGACGTGCTCCAGCTGGTTTGGCTTGAACAGCTTGTCTTCGCGCCGCGTACCGCTGGTGGACACGTCGATCGCCGGAAAAATGCGCTTTTCGGAGAGGGACCGGTCGAGCTTTATCTCGGAGTTGCCAGTCCCCTTGAACTCCTCGAAGATCACGTCGTCCATCCGCGATCCTGTCTCGACGAGCGCGGTGGCGATGATCGTCAGCGAGCCGCCCCCGTGCTCCGGAGCAACCGAGCGGGCGGAGCCGAAGAATGCCTTCGGCTTGGCCATCGCTGTGGCATCCAGTCCACCGCTCAGTGTGCGTCCCGTGCCGCGCTCCACTGTGTTATACGCGCGCGCCATTCGTGTGATCGAGTCGAGCACGATGACGACGTCCTTGCCGAGCTCCACGAGTCTGCGGGCGCGCTCGAGAACCATCTCCGTCACATCGGTGTGACGAACGGCCGGCATGTCGAAGCTCGAAGCAACCACCTCGCCATAGCCCCAGGTGATCATCTCGCTGACTTCTTCCGGACGCTCGTCCACGAGAAGAACGAGAAGCGTCGCCTGCGGATGATTGATCGCAACTCCTTCGACTATCGCCTGGAGAAGCATCGTCTTTCCGGCGCGTGCCGGGGCTACGATGAGTGCGCGTTGTCCGTAGCCTATGGGCGCGATGAGATCGATTGCGCGGCGGGTTAGCTCGGGCCCGCCCTTCGCGGGCCGCCCCGTCTCGAGCGTGAGCTTTCGCTCGGGATACGATGCCGTGAGCGAGCCGAAATCCGGCCGGCGCTCGGCGAGCGCCGGATCGTCGCCGTTGACCTGTGTAATCTCCGCGACAACTATGCGCCCACGATGGTCACGACCAGTGGTCGCGAATATCGCGTCCCCCCGGCGTAGGCCGTACTGGCGGGCGAGATTGGGTGGGACGTATGCGTCGCCGGGATCAGTCAGATAGCTGTTCGCGGCTCGTCGAATGAAGCCACCGTCACGCTGTGGATCGTACCAGCCTGTTGTTTCGCCGTCGGGAACGATCGGGGCTATCGGCTGGCGCGGTGCCTGGTCACGCTGCTGCTGTTGCTGCTGAGGCCGGTTGCGGCCGCGGCCTCGCGGATTCCTCTGATTGCGTCTGCCGTTGTTGCGGGTATCGCGGTCGTTGTGTGGACGCCCACCCTGTCCGCCGGCGAAAGGCGGCTGCCGCTGGTTTTGAGGCTGGGTCGACTGGGTCGGCTGGCCTGGCTGGTTTGGCTGGTTTGGCTGCGTCGACTGTCCCGGCTGGTTGCCGTACTGTGGTGCCGACGTTGGCTCGGCGGTTTCCGAGGGCGCGGGGCCCGAGTCTACAGGGGCGCCGAAGTTGGAGGAATCGTCGGAGGTTGCGCCATTCGCATCGGTGCGAGGCGCTGGAACATCGAAGTTGTCGGTACCCGGCACGGGTGGTTCCATAGGTTCTCGGTACGGATCTGCATCACCGTACGGTTCGTTGGCGCGTGGGCCGAGCGGGCGTGGCCCTCGGCCGCGACGAAAAGGACGTCGGCGTTCGTTCATTAAGTTGTGGTGTGGCAGGGAATCAAGTAGCGAGACTGGCTGTCGCGGCTGGCGCGGGCAGAACTCACGCGAGGTGCCGCAACCTCATTCTTTCGGGGGCGCGCCTCAACGGGCTGCGCTCGTGAACAGAATGGTACACCTGAGTTGCGAAATTGTCCAGCAAGACGATGACCGATAGCTCTCATTCGATAACAGACCTCGAGCGCGCAGCGGCTGACAGGCCGCACGATGCGCAGGCTTTGGTGGCACTTGCCAATGCGTACTGGCTCTCGGGACACGGTCCCGATGTCGTGGCCGATCTCGCTTCACGCGCCATTGCAGCCAATCCTGAGAACCGGGGCGGCTGGCATCTCTGGGCCCTGTCGGAGTCCGATCCGCGGGCGCGTGTCACACGGTGGCAGCAGGTGTCGGCGAGATTCCCATCTGATGATCTTGCTCGCGCAAATGTGGCTGATAACGCAGCCGCGCTCGCGGGCGCCGAACATGATTACGACGCGCTCGACCTGGCAATCGCAACTTACGAGCGGTTATTGAGCACCGCCGAGCGTCCCGAGCAGCGTGATGCCCTCGATACGGCAATACGCAACCTGAAGGGATGGAGATTCTGACTCAGCGAGTCAGATTCACCTGTCCCGCAGTTACGCGAGAGACAACTCTGCTCAGCGCTACTTCGTCGGTGATGTAGTACGTACCTGCAGAGCCCGATGGGCCGAGCACCTCCGCGCCTGTCACGGTCTGTGTGTATGACACGGATGCGCCGCCGGCGAGTTTGACTGTCGTGATGGGGAGCGTACAAACGATGGCTCGCGAGTTCGAGTCCCACACGACCGTCCCGGTTCGCGCCGCAGTCGAGTAGACGAGCACGCGCGGATGATTGCAGGTGGAGACTTCGAACTCGATCTCGTCAGTCGTCGGATTCCTGATCGTCACCGTCGTCTGAAACCGCATCGGACTGGTCGACGTGACCTGACTCGTGGCCGAATAAGTGAACAGCTCCGGTCCGACGATGTTCAGACCGCCACCGGAGCACGCGGCAATTGACGCGGTTAGACAGAGAATTCCAAGCTTGTGTCTTTTCACTTCGACAACTCCTCTATTTCGCGGGCGGTTTGGCGACAGTCGCCGGATCGCCGTCGGAGACGTACCTGTTGCCGCTCTTGTCGAACTGGTCGAGCGTCCTCACCGGATCGTCACCCACCGCCTGCAGGCGGTTCATGCTGAGCGGGTTGAACTGTGGATCGTACGGACTTCGTGTCGGACCGCCAGCGACTTCGAGTATCGCCTCGTTTTCATATCGCACGACTCTTCCGGTTTTCGGATCGGTCCACGATCCCTTATGCGCGAGCGCGCGATTCTTCGGCCACATGCCAAGCGGGAGCGCGAAGGACCGAACCTTGTACCCCGGTACTGCGGAATCGATCGCCATATTCCCGCGTGCTATCTGTTCCTGCACGACAGCGTCGGAATACTTGTTCAGTTGGGCATGCCAGAGCGTGTGATTGCACAGCTCGAAACCCTGCTCGTGGAGATACCTGATCTTCGGGAATCGCCACTCCGTTTTCTGGTCTTCGATTCCCTTGTTGCCGAAGAATGAGCGGCCCGCCTCGGCTCCGGACAGCAGACAGAAGACGGCCTGGTTGGGCCAGTCGGGGCGGGTTTTCCTGAAATCGAGCCAGATTCCGAGACCGCTTTGCGGGTCGATTTCCAGCTTGCCGTTGCGCTCGATGTAGCTGAACTGGCTGGGTGAGGCGTCGTCGAAAACGAAGACGATTGGTGACAGGCCCTTCGGCAAGTCGATCTTACGGTCCAGAATCTGCGAAATCGTCACCGGCCGGTACCCACGTGCGTATATCTCCTCAAGATCACGCCGGAAATGACCACGTTCGCGGGAGTACAAACCATCCTTATCGGTAATCAAATGGTATTCGGCGAGTGCTATCCGTCCGAGCTCGTTTGGAACGCGGGCGGAGTCGGCAGGGGTTAGCCGAAAGGCGGTTGAGCCGCCGGCCGGGGAATCGCTGGACGTCCGCGGTGTATCAGTAGAGGCTGTACCGGCATCGGCGCCAGGACTGGCGTTGGCGGGCTGGGAAGCTCCGTCGCTTTTGCTCGTGCAGGCATAGAGGGAACAGGACGTGAGAATCAGCGCAGTGGCGGCGCGGGCAAACATGGGTCGACTAGGCATGTGGAAAGAGATCAAGAAGCGGCGTGAATTGATTTTTAAGGGGTCTCTGGCGGCGGCGATCGTATTCGTCCTCGTCCTCGACTTCTGGCTCGGCACCTGTGGGTTCGAGCGCTGCCCGAGTGCACGCGAAATTCAGGCCTACCACCCGGACGAGGGTGGTCGGGTTTACGACCGCAACGGCCGGTTGATGGGCCGCGTCGTGATCGTCCGCCGCTTGAATGTACCTATCTCGCAGGTGCCTCTCCATGTCCGGCAGGCATTCATTGCCGCGGAAGATCGCCGGTTCTACAAGCACAACGGCGTGGACTGGCGCGGCTTCGTCCGCGCCTCCGTTCGAAACATCAAGTCCCTCGGGGTGCGTGAGGGATTCAGCACCATCACGATGCAGGCGGCGCGCAACACGTTCGTCGTCGATCAGTACAAGAGTCGCTCATTGCCGAAAAAGCTCATCGAGCTTCGCGTAGCGAACCTGATGGAGAAATCGCTGAGCAAGGACCAGATACTTCAGCTCTACCTTAACGCCATCTACATGGGCAACGGCGTGTACGGTATCGAGGCGGCGAGCCGCGACCTGTTCGGAAAGACTGTCAAGAACATCACGATTACGGAAGGTGCGATGCTGGCGGCGCTGCCCAGGGCGCCATCGGCGTATACGCCGCGGCGCAATCCCCGCAAAGCGCTCACGCGGCGCAACCTCGTTCTCTCGCTGATGGTCCAGGAAGGCTACATCGCGCGAGACAAGTTCTCGGCGCTCGCGGCAACACGTCTCCGAATCGCGAGCGAGCAGTGGCGTCCCGACACCTCCGACGATTCCTACGCGCTCGACGCCGTGCGGGCGCTCACCGACTCGATACTCGACGAGACCGAGGAGGACGCGGCCGACCTCACAGTGTACACGACCCTCGACAGGTCGGCACAGCTGGCCGCAAACCGCTCGGTGCGGCGGCATACGTCAGCGATTCAGCGGGAATCCAGCGGATGGTGGAAGGGCAAGCAGCATTTCGTTCAGGGCGCGATGGTCGCGATCGATCCGCGAACGGGCGACGTGCGGGCGCTCGTCGGCGGCCGACGCTACGAGCGCGGAAACTTCAACCGCGCGCTGAACGCGCACCGGCAACCGGGCTCGGCGTTCAAGCCATTCGTCTACGCAGCGGCGCTTTCGGCGGGATACACACCCGCCTCCGACGTTCGTGACGACCCTGTGGAAGTGATTCAGGGACGAACAGTGTGGACGCCCGCGAACTACAACGACGACTACGCCGGTCTGATCACGTTTCGCAGAGCTCTCATTCGTTCGGCAAACTCGGCGACGGTTCGCGTCAGTCAGCTCGTGGGCATTCCGCGTGTAATCGAGGCAGCGCGCCGCAACGGAATCGAAAGCGACATTCCCAACTATCCCGCGATCGCGCTCGGTGCGATCGAAGTCACGCCGATAGAGCTCGTCCGTGCATACGCACCATTTGCCAACGGCGGATACAGAGTGAAGCCGCGGCTCGTGAGGCGCATCGAGACTCGCGACGGAAAGGTGTTGTGGAGCAGCGAGATCGCCGCGCCGGTTCCCGTGATGGACCCGCGCGACGCCTACCAGATGACGTCGATGCTACGCGGCGTGGTCGATTACGGCACAGGACGCCCCATTCGCGACTACGGTGTGAAAGGTCTGGTTGCGGGGAAGACGGGGACCACGAACGATGGCGCCGACGTATGGTTCGTCGGCTACACGCCGAATCTCGTCGCCGCCTTCTGGTTCGGGTACGACGAGCGGCACATGGTGGCGTACGATGCGTCTGGAGGCCGGCTCGCGGCGCCGGCGTGGGCGGAGTTCTACAAGGAGGGCTGGACCGAGCCGGTCCCCCCGAACTCATGGATGCCACCGCCGGGAATGGTGGGCGCGACGATCGATCCGACTACGGGGTGGCTGGCCAATGAATGGTGTCCCGCGCGGAAGGTGGAGTACTTCAAGCCCGGCACCGAGCCGCACACCGAGTGCATCGAGCACGGGGCGCCGGAGTACGACACGGAGTGGCCGGATCAGACCGACTGGCCGCGGGAAGCGGGCAGGGGCGTCGAGAATCTCGGCAAGAAGCTCGGCAAGGCTCTGGGGAAAATCTTCCGCTTCTAGACGATCCCGAGCCACCCCTCGCTCTTCGACGTAAATCCAGGAAAGATCTTGTCGATCTCGGCCGCGCCCATGTGCCGCGACGTGATCTCGCTGAACACCGATCTGAAATCCGTGGTGAGTGCGAGATCACGACCCTCGTACAGCTGCTCCTGGTCGAGTCCCGGCCACTTGCCGTAGACCTTCCCGCCTTTCACGTCACCGCCGATTACGAACAGCGCTCCGGCGTGGCCATGGTCCGTGCCGCGGTTTCCGTTTTCGCGGGCCATGCGGCCGAACTCGGACATCGTAAGAATCACGACGTCGCCCATCTTGTCCCCTAAATCCGTGACAAGCGCATTGATGGATTGACCGAAGTCGTTCAGACGCTGCGCGAGCTGTCCCGTTGCGCCGCCCTGATTGACATGTGTGTCCCACCCGCCGATGTCGGCGAAAGCAATCTCGAGTCCCACATTCGCCTTGATGAGCTGCGCAATCTGCAGCAGCCGCTGCCCGAACTGCGACCGCGGATACTGCGCGCCGTTCTGAGCCGCGTATTTCTGGGGATTCGCCTCTCGCAAGAGCTTCACGGCATCGAACATCTCGCTGCCGGCGCCATGGACGAGGTCGGCAGAGCCGGTGCGATACAACGCTTCGAGTCGCGCAGCCTGCGAGCCGGTGGTGCGCACGGTGAACTCGCCCAGACTGTTCATCGCGACCGTCTCGGCGCCACCCTCGAGAATCCGAGGGGTTTGCTGGGTCAGCGAGACAGCGCGAAACGGAGTCGACGCACATTCGGCGCATGTGCCCTGCGCGGCCAGATAACGATTCAGCCAGCCGTCGGTAGTGCCTTTGATGTCGGGTGTTCCGGTCTCCATGTAATCCTGCGCGTCGAAGTGCGAGCGCGTCGCACTCGGACTTCCAACCGCGTGTACGGGAGCCAGGAGCCCGCGATCATACAAAGGCTTCAGTGGTGCAAGCGACGGGTGCAACCCGAAGAATCCATCGAGATCGATGGCGCTCTCTCCCGATCCCAGCTGGCGCCCCAGTCCAACGGGGCGTGGGATAGCGATGCTTGGCCGCATCGCGTAGTACGCCTTCTCGCCGTGTGGCACGATAACGTTGAGTGCGTCCGCTGCACCGCGCTGAAAGAGACAGATGAGGGTCTTGCCCCTCGGCGCGGACAGCAGCTCCATGCCAAACGCCGTGCGGCGGAGGAAGCTTGGACTCAGGCCCATTGTCACGAGGGCGAGTCCACCGGCTTTCACGAATACCCTTCGATCCATACGATCCCCTTGCGTTATCTGCGCTGGAATTCGGGAGAACCGAGCGCCAGGCCTACGATTTGTGCGACACCCGTGAGCTGCGGGACAGGACCTAGCGCCAGTGCGCGCGGATTTGCGCGGCGCGGACGGTCGATTGTCGACGTCATTTCGTTCTGGCTCGACTCAGCCGAAGCCATTTCAGCTGGATTGGCAGCCGCGTTGCTCGTAATCGGGTTCTCGCCTTTTATCAACACGGCCCGCGTGTCGGGTGAGGCGGATCCAGAGAGCAGCACTGAAATCACCGCGTCAACCTGCTGCTGGCGTGGAGCGTTGCGGAGCGAATCGATTGCCGGCAGTGCAGTGAAGTCGAGCCCCGGAATGCGATTGGCTGCGACAGCCATTCCGAAGTTGATCCGATTCAGAATTGCGCCGGTGTTCATCCAGGCATCACCGGTTTCGGGATATCCGTTTGGCGCCTGATGCCCGTAAATCGGCTGGCCGAGGAACGCAATGGCCTGCGCGGTTTGCGGGGTGGGATCGGGTTGCGCGTTCAGCCCGCGCATCGCGCTCACCACGACCTCGAACGGCGATTTCACCTTGCTGCGGAATGCACGCTGTGAGTACAGCTCGTTCGATGTAACGATCGTCCGGACAACCTCACGGATGTCACCGTTCGTCTTGAGGAAGACGGCCGCTGCGTCGTCCACGAGTGACCGCGGCGGATCGTCAGCGACGAATCGCCGCACGAGCTTGGTCGCGATGTAACGCGCGGTTGCCGGGCTGCGGCTCAGTATGTCGAGCACGTCTTCGCCGTCCTCGATTCCCCTGCCGGCGGAAAGCTTTTGGCCGAGCACGATCTTCTCGCCGGCATCGTGCATCGCGGGGCGGAAAATAAAGCCGCCTCCAGTCATTGGCGGATTGATTGTCCAGCCGGTAAGTGCACGTGCGACGTTGATCACGTCCTGCTGCGTGTAGCCGCCGTCAGCTCCGAGCGTGTGAAGCTCGAGGAGCTCCCGCCCGTAGTTCTCATTGAGTCCGGTGTTTCGGGCCTGGCCCGGCCGCCGCTCGAATCGTCCGGCGCGTCCCGCATTCGTAAGACGCGGGCGCGAGCTGTCGGCCATGCTCCGCGCGTTGTCGAGGTAGAACAGCATCGCCGGGCTTTTGGCTACTGCCCCGAGCAGGTCGCGGAATTTCCCGAGCGCATTCGGTCTGATGACGTCCCGCTCGTACTCGACCAGGTAGTACGGCTGCGGCGGACCTTTGCCCAAAAAGACGCTGAAGTGATTGAGCCAGAAATCAGTCATCACTTCCTCGAGCTGGCGATTGCTCGCAACCGCGCGGGCCACGCGTGCGGACTGGAGCTGGCCGACGATCTGTCGGCGTCCGAGTCCCGCCTGCTGCATGGCCATTCGATCTTCACGTGACATCTGCGCTGAGTCTGCCCTGTCACGCCTGACCATCCTGCGCTCGCGCTGCGCCTCGGCAAATTGTCTGAGGAGGTCGTTCTGATCCTGCTTCAGGTTGTCATAACGTGAAGCAAACTGCTCGAAGCCAGTGTTGTCGATTCGTTCGGGATGGAGCTGGAGGTCGATCCACCGGTCGAGTCCCATTGCCCGGACTTTCTGAGCATCTCCTGGCCGGGGACCGAACGTCAGCCTGTTGAGCGCCTGAATTATCTGCTGGTCGGCGGCGAGCTCACGGTGGTCGAGGCGGGCTGTTGACGCCGCTTGCCGCTGAGCAGGGCTGGTCGTTTGTGCCGCAATTGATGATGCAAGCGCACCTGAGAGCAGGGCGGCGGATATGAGAGATTTCGTCAGGCGCATGGCTGTAGTTCCGGCTCCGTTGTCCTGGCTGGTAGACGCCACAGATCCGGGCGCGTTAACCCCATTCCTACTGCACTCGAGGAGCGCGATCGGAGCGGCCTACTCAAGGACCTCGAGGTACTTGTTTAGATCGGCCGTGGCAGTCGGGTACTCGAGCCCGAGGCCGTCGAGCGTCGCGACGATCCGCTTTGCAATCAGATAGTTCCTTGCCTTGTTCTTGTCCGCGGGAACGAAGTACCACGGAGCCCACGGCGTGCTGCACTTGCGCACCGCGTCCCTGTAGGCCGCGTTGTACTTGTCCCACAGCTTTCGCTCATCGAGATCACCGGCCTTGAACTTCCAGTTCTTTTTCGGATCCTCGATGCGCTCTCTGAGACGTTTGGTCTGCTCCTGGCGTGAGATGTGGAGAAAGAACTTCAGAATCACCACACCGTTTTCCGTGAGAGTCTTCTCGAACTGGTTGATCTGATCGTAGCGTTGCGACCACACAGCTTTCGAAACGAGCTCGTGCACGCGCACCACCAGCACATCCTCGTAATGCGAGCGGTTGAATATCCCGATGGTTCCGCGCTCGGGGACCACGTTGTGCACCCGCCACAGAAAATCGTGCGCCAGCTCCGTTGCGCTAGGTGCCTTGAACGAGTTGACTCGCACTCCCTGCGGGTTGCAGGCGTCGAATACGGTGCGGACGACGCCGTCCTTGCCGGACGCGTCGCGGCCCTGAAGAACAACGAGAACCGCATGTCGGCCGTCGGCATACAACACCTGCTGCAGCTCGCCCAGCCGCTCGGTCGCCTTCGCCAGCTTCTTCTCGATCTCATCGCCTTTCGGGAGATCGGAGGGGGGATCAGCGGCTTCATCGCTCAGTGAGAGCGGACGTCGTGGCGCGACCGGTTCGAGGATCACGAGCGGGCTCCTTTCTATATATGGATTGATCGGCCGAGTACGCCAAGTGCGGCTTCCTTCACAGCTTCCGACAACGTCGGGTGCGAATGCACCGTGATGCCAATGTCCTCCGACGACCCGCGGTACTCGAACGCGAGCACCACTTCCTGGATTACCTCGGACACGTTTGCGCCGATCATGTGGCAGCCAATCAGCTCGTCAGTCTTCGCGTCGGCGATGAACTTCACGAACCCTGTCGTTTCGCCCATCGAGCGTGCGCGGCCGTTGGCGGAGAACGGAAACTTGCCGACGCGGTATTCACGTCCTGATTCCTTCACCTCGTGCTCGGCGAGCCCGACGGTGGCGATCTCGGGCCAGGTGTAAACGACAGACGGCATCGACTTGTGATCCATGTGCACCTTGTGTCCCGCAATCACCTCAGCGGCGACGACGCCTTCCTCCTCGGCTTTGTGAGCGAGAAGCTTGCCGCCCACGGCGTCACCGATGGCGTAGACGTTCGGAAGATTCGTTCGCATCTGATTGTCGACGACGATCTCGCCGCGCTTGCCGACGGCCAGGCCAAGTGCCTGAGCGTCGATCCCGGTGAGCACAGGTTTGCGGCCAACTGAAACGAGCACGTAATCCGCTTCGAGGGATTCAGCCCCGCCGTCGTTTTCGATGTCGATCGTGACGCGCTCACCCTCGCGCTTTCCACCGGTGACCTTCGTGCCCGCGCGGATCTCCATACCCTGCTTCCGGAAAACCTTGTCGGCTTCCTTGATGATCTCGGCATCGTTGCCCGCGAGGATCGTTGTAAGAAGCTCGATGACAGTTACTTTGGCGCCGAGGCGGCGCCAGACCGAGCCAAGCTCGAGTCCGATGACGCCGCCGCCGATGACGATGAGATGCTTCGGCACTTCGGGGATTTTCAGTGCCCCGATATTGGACAGGATGCGCTCTTCATCGAACTCGAGGAACGGGAGTTCAATTGGGAGTGAGCCCGTAGCGATGATGACGTTTTTTGCCGCGTAGGACGTCACGCCGCCGTCGGCGGCTGTCACGTCAACAACATTTCCCGCGCGCAGCGTTCCGCGACCTTTCGCCCACGTGATCTTGTGCTTCCTGAATAGGAACTCGATTCCCCTGGTGTTCTGCGCGACGACTTCATCCTTCCGCTTGAGCATCGTGGCAAGGTCGAGCGACACTCCCTCGATTTTCACGCCATGCGCCGCGGCGTGCAGTCGCGCGAACTCGTAGTGCTCGGTGGAGCTCAGAAGCGCTTTTGATGGAATGCACCCGACGTTGACGCACGTTCCGCCAAGCGTCTTGTGCATCTCGACGCAAACGGTGGAAAGTCCGAGCTGTGCTGCGCGGATGGCCGCGACGTAACCTCCCGGACCTCCGCCGATGACTACGACGTCGGCCGCTGCAGGCTCAGCCATCAGTGCGGAGAGCAAGACGCTCCCAGACAGCGGGAGCGTTGTTGTTTCGCATCGTTTCGGCCGGTTTCATGAGATGAGCATCGCGGCGGGATCCTCGATCAGCTCCTTGATCCTGACGAGGAACAGAACTGCGTGCTGGCCTTCGACGATTCGATGGTCGTATGAGAGCGCGACGTACATCATGGGCCGGATCTCCACTTTTCCGGCGATTGCTACAGGCCTGTCCTGCGTCTTGTGAAGCCCGAGTATCCCCGACTGTGGGTAGTTGATGATTGGCGTCGAGACGAGCGAGCCGAACACGCCGCCATTGGTGATGGTGAACGTTCCGCCGGTGAGGTCGTCCATCGTCAGCTTCCCGTCGCGGGCGCGCTTTGCGACCTCTGAGATCTCGCGTCCAACCTCGATGATCCCCTTGGCGTGAGCGTCCTTGACATTGGGGACGACGAGCCCTGCATCGGACGCGACGGCGATTCCCATGTTGACGTAGTGCTTGTAGATGATCGAGTCGCCGTCGACCTGCGCGTTGACGACCGGATAGCTTTCGAGCGCCATGCACGCCGCTTTCACGAAGAAAGGCATGAAAGTGAGCTTGACTCCGTGCTCCTTCTCGACGCGCTCGCGCATTCTCTCGCGCAAAGAGTTGACGGCGGACATGTCGATCTCGTTGAACGTCGTGAGGTGCGCGGTGTTGTGCTGCGACTGCAGGAGATTCTCGGCGATTCTCTTGCGGCGCGTTGTCATCTTTTCGCGCGTCTCGCGCTCGCCTGGAGAAGACGGAGCTCCGGCGCGCGGGGGTTTCGGCGATGGCGGCTGAGGAGCCGCCGCCGGTGGCGGTGCCGGTGACGTCGGTGCAGCCGCCGGTGCCCCGGCAGGAGCGGGAGCAGGCGCGGACGCAGCGCGCTCCAGAACATCAGGCTTGCTGATCACGCCACCACGTCCAGTGCCGGTCACTCCCGCGACATCAATCCCCGAAGCCGCGGCAACCCGGCGCGCTGCGGGCGACGATTTGACGTCACCGTCTCCAGATGGAGCTCCAGTGCTGGGCGGAACCGGTCCCGCAGCCGGAGTTGCAGCTGCAGCGACGGTTCGGGAGGAAGCAGGAGGTGCCGATGCGCCTGCCTGCCCAGCCCCGGAGAGACCGCCGGTGGCTCCCGCGGCCTCCGAGGCTTGGCGAGCATCAGCGGGCGTAGCAGTAGCGCTTGCTGACGACTGCGCTTCAGCACTGGCGCCGACCGTCGTCTCGTCGACCTCGCCAAGCAGATCGCCAACCTTCACAACGGTCCCTTCGGCAACGGCACGACTGGCAAGCGACCCCGCGCGTGGAGCCGGAACCTCCACCGTGATCTTGTCCGTTTCCAGCTCGACGAGCGTCTCTCCGCTCGCCACCGCGTCGCCCTCGTTCTTCAGCCAGCGGAGAACCGTCGCTTCCACGATCGATTCACCCAGCGGTGGGACCTTTATCGGTAGCATTCAGGTGAGAGCGGAATGAGGGCAAACCCGATATCTTCCGGCGCATCGCGCACACTTTAGCGCTCGGGTTCTGAATATAACCCCCGAGGTTTTCGTTGCGAGCAATTACCATCTCCGCACACGGGGAACTCGAACAGCTCGAGTATCGTACGGATCTGCCGATCCCTGAAGTCTCCCCCGGGGAAGTCCGTGTGCGCGTCACGGCTGCATCGCTCAATCACCTCGATTTGTTCATGCTTCAGGGCTTGCCGGGGATCACGCTGCGACCACCCTGGATAATGGGTGCCGATGCGACCGGCATCGTCGACGCAGTGGGCGTAAACGCGAAGCGAACCGCCAACATCGGCGATTCGGTCATCATCAATCCCGGAATCAGCGACGGCACCTGCGAGTATTGCCGCGCCGGCGAACAGTCACTCTGCGTGCGATTTGGGCTGCTCGGCGAGCATCATCCGGGAACCCTGGCAGAGTACGTGGTGGTGCCCTCGGGTAACGTGCGGCGAATTCCTTCCGATATCCCCCGCGAGACTGCGGCAGCGTTCACGCTTGCGGCGCTGACGGCGTGCCGAATGGTCGTCACCCGCGCCAAGGTCGAGGCGAGCGACGAAGTTCTCATCTGGGGGATCGGGGGCGGTGTGGCGCTCGCCGCGCTCAAGCTCGTGAAACAGATCGGAGCGCGCGCGTGGGTAACCTCCAGCAGCGACGAAAAGCTGGCCCGCGCCCGCCGGCTCGGCGCCGACGAAACCCTCAACCACGCAAAGGTGGATGTCGGGACCGAGATTCGTGCGCGCACGGGCAAGCGTGGCGTGACCGTGGTGCTCGACAACGTCGGTCAGGCAACCTGGAAGCAGTCGCTCGCGGCGTTGGGCAAGCAGGGACGGCTGGTGACGTGCGGTGGAACATCGGGCCCGATGGTAGAGACCGATGTCCGGCGACTGTTCTGGAATCAATGGACGATCATGGGCTCGACGATGGGGAACGACGCGGAGTTCGACGCTGTTGCCAACGAATTGCGAGCCGGGCGGCTTTTGCCGGAGATCGATTCGGTCCACGAGCTCGAGAATGGACGGGAAGCATTCGCTCGACTCGCCAGTGGTGAGCAGTTCGGAAAGATCGTGGTGCGCGTTGCATGACGGAGAGTGCTCAATATTCGCCTGACGAGCTGACGCGAATTCGTGAGGCCTACGCGTCGAGCAATGCCGCGGATTGTCCGAGGTGTCATGTGGCGATGACGCAGCGCCCAATCGGCGGCGGATCGTTCGGCCTGGGCTACGCCCGCAGGAGGGAGTGGCTGATCTGCCCGCGATGTCACCGGAGCGCGCTTTTCGACGTAAGGCGTGGAACGAGGAATTAGCCGAGTTCTCCCGGCGCTGCTATTCTTAAGGCGTCCTCACGCACTTCATTAGAGAGTCATACGTGGATACCACGACCGTAGGCTTTTCCGAACGCCTTCAGGAGAGTTTCGCACAATTGTACAGATACGTGCCCGCTCTCTTCGGAGCGATGGTCATCCTCTTCGCGGGCTATCTGCTGGCCCGGCTGTTCGAGAAGGGAGCGGAGAAAGTTCTCCGGAAGATCAAGTTCAACCAGCTGCTCGAGCGCGGCGGGGTGATGGACGCCGTCGAGCGTGCCGGCTCGCATCTCAATCCGACGCGGATTGCAGCGAGCATCATCTTCTGGTTCGTGATGTTCACGGTGATGCTGGTTGCCGCGAACGCACTTGGCCTGCAGTCGCTCGCCAACGTCTTCTCGGAGCTGGTGAGCTACATCCCGAGCGTCATTGCCGCGATTGTGATCATCATCGTCGGCATCGTCCTCGGAGGATTCGTCGGCGGGCTGATCATGGCATCGGCGGGCGGCCTGCACGGCGGCCCAACGCTGTCTCGCGTGGGGAAGGGCGGTGTGATCGTCCTTGCCGTGTTCATGGCGCTTCAGGAGCTCGGTGTCGCAAACGAGATTGTGACGACCGCGTTTGCAATTCTATTCGGAGCTGTAGCGCTCGCGCTGGCTCTTGCGTTCGGACTCGGCAACCGCGACCTGGCGGCCCAGGTGACACGCGAGTGGTATCAGCGCTACCGCGCCGAGAGGGATGCCATCGATCGGGCGGACGCCCAGCTCGATCTGGATGATGAAGCGGAGGCGACGAGCTACAAGGGCCCGGCGCACTAGCTCACGGAGCTAGCGCCTACTCTTTCTCGGCTTCGCGCGCCTGAGCTTCCCGAATCGCCGCTTCGATCAGCTCGGCCTCCGTTCTCGACAGACCGTTGATCTGAATCGGCTGCGACCCGCCTGAGGTCTCGATCGTAAGGTTCGACCAGATCATTCCGTGCGTCGCCCGCACCGATGACACGTGCTGGCAATTGATCGCCTCTTCGGTCGATCCGAACCAGCGGCTCTTGTGGTACCTGATCTGATTGCCATCCACGGTGATGCTCGCCGGGAAGATACGGTTGCCGGAGGTGAGGCGGCTGGCGTTATATACGGAAGCCATGCCGGATAATGTCGGCACCGGGCTCGCTTTGCAACGCGAGCCGATCGGGAAGGCTGGTGTTTTGCAGCGTTAGACAGAAATGTCGATCACCGCGGTATTCGGACACCACGATGAGAAAACGCTGACGCAGCTCAATGATGTTGCGTCACGAGCGGCGTATGCCGCGCTAATGGCTGACGGCCACTCCGGCTACATCATGCCGATCGGCGGAGTGGCTGCTTACCGAAATCAGGTCTCTGTTCCCGGGGTTGGCTACGATATCGCCTGCGGCAACGCGGCCATCAGAACCGACCGCAATATCTCCGAGTTTTCCCGTGAAGATCTTACTGAGATCGCCGACGAGATCGCTTCCACCGTTTCGTTCGGAATCGGCCGCACGAACAAGGACGACGCGGCGCCAATCGATCATCCGCTTTTTGAATCTGACGCGTGGTCCCTCCTTCCGAGCGAAGCCAACGCGCACGAGCTCAAGGAGAAGGCGCGCTCGCAGCTCGGCACCGTCGGCAGCGGAAATCACTACGTCGACGTTTTTGCCGACAGAGCCGACGGCACGATCTGGGTTGGCGTCCACTTCGGCTCGCGCGGGCTCGGCCACACAATCGCGTCGGGATTTCTCTCGCTCGCCGCGAACAAGAAGTGGGGAATGCGCGCGAAGGAGAACGAAGCCCTCCTCGATCTCGAGGCGCCAATCGGTCAGGACTACTGGTCACTCATGAACCTCGCGGGCGACTACGCCTACGCGGGACGGGAGTGGGTGGCACGCCGCGTCGTTTATCTGATGGGCGGCGATGAGATGGAGCTTGTCCACAACCATCACAATTTCTCCTGGAAGGAGAATCACTTCGGCGAGCCGCTGGTCGTTGTTCGCAAGGGAGCGACCCCTGCCTTCCCTGGTCAGAAGGGTTTTATCGGCGGCTCGATGGGAGATGATGCTGTAATTGTTCATGGCGCGAACGAAAGCTCGGAGCAGGAAAACGCGATGTTCTCGACCGTCCACGGCGCCGGCCGTGTGATGTCGCGCACTCAGGCTCGCGGAAAGACCAAGGGCTGGGGACCGAGGGCGAGGATTGTAGCGCCGGGCCTGGTGTCGCAGGAAATGCTCGACGAGTGGATCAAGTCGCGCGGCATAATCCTGCGCGGAGGTGGTCTGGACGAAGCGCCGCAGGCGTATCGCCGGCTGCCGGATGTGCTCGCAAAGCAGGGCGATACGATCGAGGTTCTTCATACGCTGGCGCCACTGATCGTCGTCATGGCGGGCGCCGGCGACTTCGACCCGTACAGGGATTAGACAAAGTCCGCCCTTTGCATCGCCAGGGGCGAGCAAGCCGCTGCGGTGTACTCGAAAGCCTTTGACGTCGAATCCGACTGGGCTAGCGCCTTCCTTGCACCTTAGCTCTGATGTTTGCTGCACGCGCTTCTAGCCGTTGTCTGAGGTCATGAGGGACATAAAAGGCAAACGCTCGTCCCACCTTCCTTTGGTTGAGAATCTCCAGGTTTGCGAGTCGCAAGAGATCGCTCCGGGCTGTCTCGTAGCTGACTCCATGGGAACGCTGGTGTGATTCGACAGTGTACCGGGCATCTGGATTTTTGAGCGCATGATTGACGAGTGCCAACTGCCGGGGGTTTAATTGGTCACGAAGCAGACGAGTCCGTGCGAGTACCTCTTCGGTGTCTCTAAGCTCTGCCCGCTTTCGCGCGAGATGCTGCTGGAGTTCTGCGATTGCCTGAAGCAGCACGCGAGATTGATATAGAAGGAAATAAGTGACGTCGTTTTCGTCGCTCTCAGTATAGAGATACGCTCGAGCGTACGCACCGCGCGCTTTCTTGAGTATCCGAGAGATCGAGACGTATTCGCAGAGCCAATACCCCTGGCGAGCCATCGCCCAGTAGAATAACGCGCGTGCGGTACGGCCATTACCGTCGACAAAAGAGTGATCATACGCGAACCAGAAATGGAGAAGAATTGCTCGTACAACCGGTGGCATGAATTCGGTTGTGCCGTAGCCATTTGCAAAATCACACATCGCCTTGAGTCGAGCTGGCAGTTCATCGGCCCTAGGGGGCGTATGTAGTCGTCGTCCCGTTTCGTCTTCGATTACAATTTCTTCGTCGTCTCGCCGAAATCATCCGGCCGCGTCGGGATCATCAAGAGTACGTTCAGTCACGATGCGTTGAAGATCAAAAACGATGTCGGGTGTCAGTTCATGCTCAACAAGCTCGTGAACACGCAGCATCGCCTGGTAATTATTCAAAATCATGCGCTCGCCGAGCGTTCTTGGCTCACGCCCCTCTTGTATCATGGCCTTCGCAACCTTGCGGGTAGTTGCCGCACCCTCGAGCTGACTCGATGTAATTGCCTCTTCCACGAGCGACTTGAACAGGTACGTATTCCTTGTGGACGGATTAGCAACTTGTTCGCTTCCATCGATATTTCCTGACGCGTCTCTGTCGATCTTGTGAAGCATTTCAAGGAGCGGCGACGGGAGCGCGTACTGGAAAGGGTGTCCGGTCGTATCCAGTAAGGGGAGCTGCCGGTAATGGGATTGACGCGCCGTTTTAACGCCAAACCACGTCTCCTCTGCGGTAAGGCCCTCTGGCGGAGTGATTTGGCGAAAAGTATCCCAGTGGCGCCACTGACAGCACTGCGGCCAAGGTTATCGCCTGTCCGGGCGCGCGCAATGTCGCTTTCATATCATCGAAGTGCACCTTTTATTCGACCACCGCGTAAAGGCAACGCCGGAAGGTCGAACTGCCGAACGAAGAATCGGTGGTGGTAATGGCCGTGTGGCGTCCCTAAACCGCTGGTTGCGAACGCGCCGGGCCATCCCATCTAAGTCATTATCGCTCAATCACATACCAAGACTGCCAGTTATTGATTTCGGTTCTTTTTTGGGCTATATTCGAGGATTGCGAACCCGGGCCCTCCGGCACCCCTTCGCCCGACCTGAACGCCTCAAATAATTCATGACCGCTCCCAATAACCGAGAGCGAATTCTTCCCCGGCTGATCCACGACGAAGTCAGGGAATCGTTCCTCAATTACTCGATGAGTGTCATCGTCTCGCGCGCACTTCCCGATGTGCGAGACGGCCTCAAGCCTGTTCACCGCCGCGTGCTCTACTCCATGAACGAGCTCGGTCTCGTTCCCGGCAGACCCTACAAGAAATCGGCAACGGTCGTCGGCGACGTCCTCGGCAAATACCACCCGCACGGCGACTCGTCGGTTTACGACGCCATCGTGCGAATGGTCCAGGACTTCTCGCTCCGTTATCCGCTCGTCGACGGCCAGGGAAATTTCGGAAGCGTGGATGGAGATTCGGCCGCAGCCTATCGGTATACCGAGGCTCGGCTCACGCGTGTCGCGATGGAGATGCTGGCCGACATCGACAAGAACACCGTCGATTTCGCGCCCAACTTCGACGACCGGCTTCAGGAGCCCACGGTTCTCCCCTCGGCCGTTCCGAATCTTCTCATCAACGGCTCGTCGGGCATCGCGGTCGGAATGGCCACGAACATCCCGCCACACAACGTCAGCGAAGTCATAAACGCGACAGTAGCGCTCATCGACGATCCGGAAATCGATATTGCGGCGCTCAGAAAAATCGTGAAGGGTCCCGATTTCCCGACCGGCGGATACATCTACGGCCGGGCCGGGATCAAGGATTACCAGGAGACGGGACGCGGCCGCATCGTCATGCGCGCCCGCGCGGTGATCGAAGAAAAAGAGTCGTCAAACAAGTCGCAGATCGTCATCAACGAGCTCCCGTACCAGGTGAACAAGGCGAAGCTCGTCAGCGACATCGCCGAGCTCGTGCGGGACAAGAAGCTCGAGGGCATCTCCGATCTGCGCGACGAGTCCGACAAGGACGGAATGCGCATCGTCGTCGAGCTCAAGCGCGACGCAATTCCGCGCGTCGTCCTCAACGGGCTCTACAAGCACACGACGATGCAGTCCACTTTCGGCGTGATCATGCTGGCGCTCGTCCCGGACTCGCACACCGGCCGACTCGTGCCGAAGATCATGCCGCTCAAGGAAGTGCTGGTGCATTACATCGATCACCGGCACACGGTGATCGTTCGCCGCACGCAGTTCGAGCTCGACAAGGCGCTCGAGCGCGAGCACATCCTCGAGGGTCTCAAGATCGCCGTCGACAATATCGATGCGGTGATCAAGCTGATTCGCGCCGCCGCCGATACTCCGACCGCCAGCGGCCAGCTGCAGAAGCGGTTCAAGCTGAGCGAGCGGCAGGCCGAGGCGATTCTGAACATGAGGCTCGCGAAGCTGACGGGTCTGGAGATCGACAAGCTCGAGGCCGAGCTCAAGGAAGTTCGCGCGTTCGTGAAGGAGCTGCGTGAGATTCTCGCGTCGCGCCCGCGGCGGATGAAGATCATGCGCGAAGAGCTACAGGAGGTCGCCAAGCGGTTCGGCGACGAGCGGCGCTCCGAGATCACGAGCGACGAGGGCGAGTTCACAATCGAGGACCTGATTGCCGAAGAGGACATGGTCATCACCATCTCCCATTCGGGCTACATCAAGCGCACGTCGGTCTCCACCTATCGAAAGCAGCGCCGAGGTGGTCGCGGGCTGAGCGGTCAGGGGCTCAAGGACGAGGATTTCATCGAGCGGTTGTTCATCGGCTCGACGCACGACTACATCCTCTGCTTCACCGACGATGGCCGGTGCTTCTGGCTCAAGGTTCACGAGATTCCGCAGGCGGGGCGCGCGGCAAAGGGTAAGCCGATCGTCAACCTCATCAACGTGAATCCCGATACGCGAATCGAGTCGATGGTGCCGGTCCGCGAGTTCAGTGACGCTCAGTTCCTTCTTTTCTGCACGAGAAACGGAACGGTGAAGAAGAGCGCGCTCTCGCAGTACTCGAACGTCCGCAACACGGGCATCAAGGCGATCAAGATCGAGCCGGGTGATGCTCTGATCGACGTTCAGGTAACAAGCGGAACCAACGACATCGTCCTTGCGACGAAGCACGGCCTTTCCGTGCGATTCCATGAGCAGGACGTGCGCGAGATGGGTCGCGACACGACGGGAGTGAAGGGAATCGAGCTCCGGGAAGGCGATTCGCTCGTCGGAATGGTCGTCATCAAGCGCGACGCGACGATCCTCGTGGTCACCGAGAAAGGACTCGGCAAATGCTCGCACATCGACGACTATCGTGTGCAGAGGCGCGGCGGGAAGGGAATCATCACCGTCAACCGCACCGAGAAGACCGGTGACGTGGTGGGAGTGATGGAAGTGCTTCCGGAAGACGAGATCATGCTGATCACCAGGAACGGCGTAATCATCCGTTCCTCAGTGGCGCAGATCCGTGTCACGGGTCGTATCGCGCAGGGGGTCAGACTCGTCCATCTCGATGAAGGAGATGTACTGACCGCGGTGGCTCGAGTGGTACCGGAGGACGAGGTCGAATCGAACGGGGACGATTCGGTAGTTCCAGCGGGCGAAATCGAGGTCAGCGCCGACGAAGAGTAGGATCCACCCGAGGCACGCCCGTTTGGAAAAAGACGCAATTGACGAAATTCAATCCCTGAGAGCTGCACTACGCAACGCGGAAGCCGAGCTTCAGCGTGTGCGCGACGAAGGCGAGTCCAGGCGAGATCTCGTCGACATTCTGCACGAAGTAATGGGAGATTTGCCGACGGACGAGATCTTCCATTTTCTCGTCCGTCGTCTTGCACGTGCCCTCCGTCTCTCACATGCGTCAGTCATCAAGGCCAATCGCGACGCGAAAACCGGCGTCGTCGCCACGGCATTCGAGCAGCCACACTTACATGATCTCGAGATCGAGCTCGATCGCTATCCGGAAGTCGTCGCTGCGTTGAACGGACGCATTCCGGTATTGATTCCCGATCTTCAGGCGTCGCCCCTTTACTCGTCTCTCCGCGAAGGATGGCAGCGCGACGGAACGCACGTGAGCGTGCGGTCGGTGATGGCGCTGCCATTCCCGATAGACAGCGAGAACATGGGGGTCTTTCTGTTGAGGCGCACGACCGACGAGCCAAAGTTCGACGCGGCAGACGTCGAGTTTGCTTCAACGGTTGTGCGGAGCGGAGTCACGGCGATTCAGCGCGCGCACGCGATCGAGATGGCGCGCGCGGATAACCACCGGCTCGAAGCGCTGGCGCATACCGATCATCTGACACAGCTGGTGAATCGCCGGGCTCTCACGATCCGGCTCGTGACCGAGATGGAGAGAGTGCGGCGCTACAACGCGCCGCTGTCGATGCTGCTCATCGACCTCGATCATTTCAAGCTGGTCAACGACACTTACGGACACATTGCCGGCGACAGTGTGCTCGCCGCAGTCGCGGGCCTCCTCCAGCGCGCTGTGCGGGCGGTCGATATGGTGGCTCGGTACGGGGGTGAGGAGTTCGTGGTGGTGCTTCCCGAAACGGGCCGGCAGGGCGCGATCGCGTTCGCCGAGCGAATTCGCGAGAGAATTGCGTTGAACGGCTTTTCCATCGGCGAGCCAGGCCTGATCCACGTCACCGCCAGCATCGGCGTTGCGACCTATCCGTCCCCTCGTCTGGATTCGGTCGAGGATCTCTTCCGCGCAGCGGATGTCGCGCTCTATCGCGCCAAGGGCAACGGGCGTAACCTAGTCTGCTGCTGAAGAACCGCGGCACCTAACGATGTCAGAAAAATGAAAGTGCACAAACTCCGCCTCCTTTTGCTCGGCGCTGTCGGCGCGACGGCGTGCGTGGAGGTATCGAACAAATCCCCCGCCACCGACACCACGATTTCCCGCGCCACCCCAGCGGTCAGCGCGACGAGCGTGAACCAGGGCACGTACGGGATGCGCTCGCGAATCCGCTGGATTCTCTCGCCCGACAGCTCGGCCATCCTCGTCATGGTCGATCCCGTGTCGATCGAAAACGATCCACTGCCGAATGCTTTCTTTTTCGGGAGCGAGACACGGAACTTCCAGACGCGGATGGACAACGTATGGGACGTGGCGCCGGCGCCGGACTGGCAGTCTCTCGCATTTTCGCGGGCGTATGTAGTGCGCTCACCGAACGACGATTTGATACCCGCAGCAGATTGGATCGCGCTTGCACGCACGACGGGAATGGATACAGCGACGGTAATCCAGGGCTCATTCAACGCGAGCGGGATGACGACAATGCGCGCAATCGCGCAGCCGGGAATCATCAGGGTTCCCGCCGACATTCGCGCCCCGGGCGCAACAGATGCCGCAGCGCCGAGGATGTTTCCGATTGCCCGCGGCTGGCGCGTGAGGTGGACGGTGGACGGCACGACCATCGCGCTTGGGAACAATCCCGCGAGAGTCGAGGACGACGAGGGCTCGGAATCGTGGGCGGCACTGGATCCGAAAACCAATGCACTTCACGGAACACTGCCCGCGGGCGCACGGCTGGCCGTTCCGCGGTGGAAGGACGGACCCGTGCTCGAGTCGGGAACCGCGATGGATCTGGAAGGCGGCAATCCAGTCGACGTAACCGCCGGTAAGCGGAGTTTCTCGATAGAAAGTCAGAGGGGAGTGATCACGGCGCGCGAAACAACGCCGGGCGTGAGCTCCGACGCGACGCCATTTACGATCGGATCCGGACGCGCTCTCGTTTCAACCCGTGGAGGGCGGTACATCGTGGCCCTGGCGCCGCGCCGCAACGCCGTGGCAAATGAAATTCCGTTTGAGGCTGTGGTCTACACTGTCGCCTGGTGAAACGCTCCTGAAGTAGGCATCTATGACGGAGGTTTCAAAGGGATTCGACGGATTCAGCGGATTCGACGGCAGGTTGTACTCGCGTACAGCTAGCGTCACCTAAACGGCCACGGGTTTCTTTTTGTTGTCAACAACAAAAATCCGGCATGCTGAATGACGTTTCGCCTGCTTAGCATCAGCTCGGAGACAATCCGCGCAATCCGTCGAATCTTTGAAACCTCCGTCATAGATGCTGGTTTACCTCCCGATTCGTCGCATTTCCACCATGAGGCAGCGGTCCTGAACTACCTGTATTCCCGCTTTCGCGAATTGCTCGGCAGCGACGTCGTTGCGAATGCCTGACTGAAACCACACAGCCTTGGGTTTTTTCGCGATGATGTCATCCACATGCGGGGGAATGTCGTTCGATCGACGAAAGACGTTGACGATATCCACCTCGCCAGGAACGTCAGCAACTCTCCGATAAACCGGTTCTCCCATCAGCTCTTTCAGCTCGGGATAGTAGACCGGAACCGGGATTATCTCGTACCCGGCCATTTGCGCGTACTCCGGGACGAAATACGCCGGACGGTCGTACTCGCGCTTGATACCCAGGACCGCAATTCGCCTGGCGTTCTCCAGCATCCGGCGAATGCCTTCGCCACTCGTGATCAGATTGTCGCGCCACGTTTCGCGCTCTTCGGCGATCGGCATGTGCGCGAATACTGCAACGAGTGAGCCGGGGTAACGGCTGGATGCGCTCCCCGATTAGCTTTCGGCCTCGCAATACGCTCGAACCACGGAGACGCTCAACCTGATGAAGATGCTTGTCCTCGGCGCCGGGCTTCAGGGCTCGGCGTGCGCTTACGATCTGCTGCAGAACGAGGAGGTGACGGAGGTGCGGCTTGCCGACCTTCACACCGGGCATTTGCCGCACTTCCTCGCGCCGTATTCGGGAAGGCGACTCATTCCCACGCCCCTGGACGTCCGCGATCACGAAGCAGTCAGCGCCTTGATGCGCGAAAGCGACGCCGTGATGAGCGCGATCCCGTACTACTTCAACGTCGGTCTGGCGAAGCATGCAGTCGCGGCGGGCGTCCATTTCTGCGATCTCGGCGGGAACACCGAGATCGTATTCGAGCAGCAAACACTGGATGCCGAAGCGAAGCAAAAAGGGATCACGATCATTCCCGACTGCGGCCTTGCCCCCGGAATGGTCAACATCCTCGCCGGGTACGGCATCAGCCAGCTCGACGCCGTGGATGAAGTGAAGATTTTCGTGGGCGGCCTTCCGCAGAACCCCGAGCCGCCGCTCAACTATCAGATCGTGTATTCACTCGAGGGTGTTTTCGATTACTACACGACGCTGTCGTGGATCGTCCGCGACGGCATTCGGACGCAGGTGAAAGCCCTGTCCGAGCGTGAGTCGGTGGTGTTCGAGCGTCCCGTCGGCGAGCTCGAGGCATTTCACACGGCCGGCGGTCTCTCGACAATGGCCTTCCGATACGAGGGCAAGATCCCGTCGATGGAGTACAAGACCCTGCGGTATCCGGGGCATGCCGCGATCATGGAAGCCATTCGCGATCTCGGCCTCCTGGACGAGAATCCAATCGACGTTGAAGGAGGACGTGTTGCACCGCGGGATGTCGCGATCGCTGCGATGAGCCCGCATCTCACCAAGCCCGGTGGGCGCGACCTCGTGGCGATGCGAGTAACGGTGCGTGGGACAAAAGACGGCAAGCCGAGTCAGGTCGGCTGGGAGCTGGTGGATTTCTATGACGAAGAGCACGGCATCAGTGCCATGATGCGCGCGACAGGCTACTCGCTCTCGATTACCGGCCAGATGCAGGCGCGCGGCGACATCACGCTGAAGGGAGTCCACACGCCAGACGAATGCGTGCCTGCTCCGAAGTACATCGCCGAGCTGGCCCGCCGGGGAGTTAACATCAGAGCACTCGGCTGGTAGAGATCTGCGCACTGGCCACAGAATCACAGAAACACAGATGCCTTCAGTGGGAACAGCTCGTGCCAGCGAGGCTTCGATCGCCAAGAGAAGTTCATCCTAAGAAAACAGAACGCCGCATCGACACTGATGAGGCGTTCCGATTTTCTGTGTTCCTGTGATTCTGTGGCCAGCGCACAGATCAAAACGAAAAGAGGGTCAGCGGGCGAAGTTAGCCAGCGTCTCTCCCATGACGTCGATCATCGCCTTGGCCGTCCAGCGATCGGTGCCGTTGTAGATGAACGAGAACGCAATGACTTCACCGTCCGCGGCAGTGACGTAGCCGCCCAGCCCGACGACGTCGTTTGTCGTCCCCGTCTTCGCGTGCAGGTTTCCCTGCGCCGGGCTGCCCTTCATTCGGCGGCGCATCAGCTCCGATTCACCCGCAACGGGGAGCGATGCGTGAAACCACGGGCCCCACTCCGCGCGGTGCGCGTACCCCAGCATCTGCACCATTCCACGCGAAGTGATTCGGTCCAGAGTCGAGAGACCGCTCCCGTCGAACACCTGCAGCGTCGACGAATCGGCGCGCACCTTTTCGGCGAAGAACTCCCGGAGCAGCGACCGGCTGGCCGCGATTGTCCCCTGCTTGTTTCTCTCAGGGCCGCGTGCCGCATTTCTCAGCACGAGCTCCGCGAAATGATTGATGCTCTCGCGGTTCATTGCCGAAATCATGCGGTCGAGCGTCGGCGACTGGATGCTCGCGATCTTCACAGCGCTCGATGGAGTAGCGCCGAGCCTGATGCCGCCGTCGACTGTGACGCCCTTGCCTATGAGCGCGGCACGTAGAGCCCCCGTCGTAAAGCGCGGGGGATCTTCAACGACATAGACGTAGCGGCGCGGCGGTGAGCGCGAGCCGATCGTTCCCGAGACCTGGATCGAGCCGTCGCCGAAGCGCCGGACGGAGAGCCTTGCGCCTCCTCCGCCGACGGTCCTCACGTTGCTCACGAGTGGTATCGCGGACGTCGCCGGCTCGAGTCGCACACCGTTCGGCGCGATCGTCACCCACACGAGATTCTCATTGAGCGAGAGCGCCGATACCCGCGCCGCGTAACCCGATTGCAGATACCGGGTGAGCCACCCCTCCGGGATCGCCTTGTCGTCGAATGCCGTGTGATCGCCGATCACTTCACCGGTGATGTGCCTGATGCCCCTTGCGGCGAGCTGATCAGCCAGAAAGTTCATCGGTGCCGCTGGCCCGCCCTGGAGATATCTGCCTGACAGCGACGGGTCGCCGTCGCCCCTCAGGTAGACGTTGCCGCGCAGAGTACCGTCGGACTCGAGAGTTCCGTCGTGAAGGACGTCCGTGCTGAACTGATATCTCGGGCCGAGACGCTCGAGAGCGACTGCCGTCGTCAGCATCTTCATGAGCGATGCGGGCACCAGCGGCGTGCCGGCGTTGTAGTCGAACAGTGTGTCACCGCGCGTCAGCGACACTGCCATGAGCCCGAGCTGCCCGCTCCGGATTCTGGATGCCATCATGCGCAGGTCAGCCCTGAGGGATTCAACGGAGCGCGGCGCGGTGTAGCGGATTGGCGGAGGAGCCGGCGGGGCAGGTCTCCGCGCCGTCGTCCTCCCTTTCTTCTTTGTCGTTTTCTTTTTTGTCTTCGACTGCGACGCCGTAGTTTTGGCTTTCTTCTTCTTCTTGCTCGTCTGGCCGTCGATTGACGTTGCGGCAAGCGCCGCCAGAACAAGTACCGCCATCAGGCGCAGCCTGCGATACAGCATGATTGTCATCGAATACGGATAGTCAAACCGGAAATGCTGAGCCGCCAACGCGAATTTCGCACCACACTTTCGTTCCTTCGCCGCACGCCCCTTGCATCTCTCCTTGCTCCGCTAGGAAAACGGTAACGGTTTGCATAACTTCACGCCTGGAGGAGAACTTCATGGCGTACGGCGCAGACGAGGCCGAGCTCCGGCCGATATCAACAAAGGCGATCCCGCGATCGTTGTCGGAGTCGCACAGCTCTGCCCGCGAGGGTATCATCGCGGGCTTCCTTGGAGCGACTGCGATTGCTGTCTGGTTCCTGATCGTCGACATCGTCTCCGGTCGTGCGCTCTATACTCCCGATCTCCTCGGCCGCGGGCTCATCAGCATACTCGGCAAGCCGCCTGCAATGCCGGATACGGTGCTGACCCACGTAATTGCATATACACTCTTTCACTACGCGGCGTTCGCCCTGGTGGGGGTGATCGTGGCTTACGTTGTACACAAATCGGCCCAGACCCCGGCAATTCTCGCCGGATTTCTAATCCTGTTCGTCGTGATCCAGATCGGAGCTTATGGATTAGCCGGCCTGTTCACGGAATCGGAATTCGGCAGCCTGGCGTGGTATCAGATCTTCATCGCCAATCTGATTGCAACGGTGGTCATGGGATGGTTCATGTGGACGAGGCACCCCGGCCTCAAGCACGACATCGACGTGGCGCTGACTGGTACTGACGCTTAGCTGATTACTCTGTTGCGAGTTTCGGTGTCGGCCGGGCGGGCGGGGGTGTCCGGTTCTCGGCGCCGCAAATGGGGAGCGTTCGAGCCGCATCTCATAATTTATTCCGGCCCGCGCGGTCTGCCGTGAACCGGATACCACCGTCCCCACATGCGCACGGAAGCGAGCTAACAACTGGCGAGCTGACAACTATGCGGCGCGCGGCTTCCAGTCCACCTGTGCGCCGGCAGTGCTGTCGTCGCCGCGCGCTACCCACCTGAAGAACACAACGGTCATGATCACCGCGAAAATCAGCCCGCCGGGGACCCACATTATCAGCCCTCCCAGCATCTGATCGTCCATCGGTGACAGCGGCGACACGCGCGGGGCGGCCGAGTAAGCGGGATACAGCACGCGGTCGGCCATAGTGATGTAGACGGCGATGATCGACATCGGAATGCTCATCAGGAAGCAGTACAGCATCTGACCCGGATACGAGAGCCGCGGCAGCTCCGGCAGCGGGCTCATCAGCGGCCACCACATAAGCACAGCCGCCGACATGAACATGAGATGCTCGACGATGTGGATATTGTGGCTGGCCATCGCGGAGTTGTAGAAAACAGGGATGTGCCAGGCGGCAATGACGACGTTGAAGATCGTGTAGCAGACGATAGGCTTCGTCACCTTCCGCGCAATGCCGGCGAGTGCGGGGTTCTTCAGAAGCGGCCGCAGCATCCACCCTGGAATTCCCGCCATCAGGAGCGGCGGCATCGCGAGCGTCAGCAGGAGATGCTGCACCATGTGTGCGCTGAACAGATAATCGTCGCTCAAATCATGCAGCGGCCCGTTCAGCGAAGCGAAAATCACGAATAGCCCCGCGAAAAACGAAATCTTCCTCGGCCCGCCGAGACGTTCGCCCGGAGGCGCATGACTCGCCCGCCAGAGATAGAGCCCCCCAAGGGCGGCGAGGCCCGCCACAGTGCTCGGATGAATCGACCACTCCAGCCACCCGAACTGCGTGAACGGGTGGAGCATCGCGAGCACCGGCATCATGGCTAGTGGCCCAGCTTTGCCACCAGCTGTCCGAAGAGGAACAGCAGCGAAATCAGCGTCAGCGCGGCGATGAAGAGGGGTCCTGTGAACAGCGCTCGGAACAGCTTGTGGTCGTACTTGAGGTGCATGTAGAACATCACGACGATCCCGAATTTGAGTGCCGAGAGCACGAGCAAGAGCGGAACGAAAGCGCGCGACGCTACAACGGCCGGTATGTAGTACATCCAGACTTCGCCGATCGTGATGACCGTGAGGATGGTCGCCACCTTCCAGTAAGTCGACCACCCCGGATGGTGATGCTCGGCGTGCGCCTCAGCCGGATGCGCAGTGGGATCGGTGTGCGGCGTATCGTGTTCCATCGGATCCTACTTGATCAGGTAGACGAGAGTGAAGATCACAATCCAGACGACGTCGACGAAGTGCCAGTACAATGCCGCGATATCCACGATGAGTGCGTCGGCGGGCCCCAGGCCGCGGCGGTAATCGATCGACAACAGCGTCAGCAGCCAGACAACACCGGCCGTCACGTGCGCGCCGTGGAATCCCGTGAGCGTGAAGAACGACGATCCGAACAGATTCGTTTTGATAGTCAACCCTTCGTGCACGAACGACGTGAACTCGAAGGCCTGAAAGCCGAGGAAGGTTGTGCCGGCGATTGCCGTCGCCCACAGCCAGAGCTTCGAGGAGCCGAGTATTCGGTCTCCCCTCGTATGCTTGGGGGCGTTCTTGTTCTGCACTGCGGCCAGCGCGAGCACCATGAAGAGCGACGACATGAGGAGCGTGAACGTCGACGCCGACGTGACCGGAATGTTGAGGATCGCACCGAACTGTTGCCCGCTGGTTGGATCGACCCACGTCTCGTGCGGGAAGGGACCTACTCTGCTCCGCCCCTTGTAGATGAGGTAGGTGGAGATGAGCGAAGTGAACAGCATGCACTCCGAGCCGATGAAGGCCCAGATCGCAATTTTCCGGCTGTCGAGTCCCGTTGACGTGTAGTGGTGCGCAGCTGGTGCGGTCATGAGTCTAGTGGTGCTCCGGCTCGAGCGGGCTCAGAAGCCAGGTATAGAGACTCCCGACGAGAATTCCGGCGCCGATGAATATCAGTGCCTTTGTCGTCATCAGCCCGCAGAACATGACGATCAGACCGAATGCCACCATCAGAGGCCAGATGGTCGGATAGGGAAGAATGATTCCCATCTCCTCGGCGCTCTTCCCTTCCTGCGAATTTATGCGCGCGCTCTCGAGATCCTGTTCATTGCCCTCCCAGAGCGGATAGCGGGAGCTGACTATCGGGATCTTCGCGAAGTTGTACTCGGGTGGCGGCGATGGAATGCTCCACTCGAGCGTTCCGGCGTGCCATGGGTTCGGGCCGGAGATAGCGCCGCGCTTTCTGCTCACGAAGAAATTGTAGATGAAGATCACCGTAGCTACGGCCAGCAGGTACGCTCCAATGCTCGAAATCAGGTTGTAGCTGTCCCAGCCCTGGCCGGCGTCGTACGTGTAAATCCGGCGCGGCATGCCGAGCATTCCCGAGAAGTGCATCGGGAAGAAAGTCAGGTTCATCGCGATGAAGTTGAGCCAGAAATGCCACTGGCCGAGTCGCTCGTTCATCAGGCGGCCGGTGATCTTCGGGAAGTAGTGGTAGATGCCCGCGAAGATTCCCATGATCGAGCCGCCGAACAGCACATAATGGAAGTGCGCGACGATGAAGTACGTGTCGGTCTGCTGGAGGTCAGCCGGCGGCGAGGCGTGCATGATGCCGGAGATGCCACCGATCGTGAACAGCGCAACGAGCCCGATCCCGAAATTCATCGCGGTCGTGAAGCGGATGGACCCCTGGGCCATCGTCGCCATCCAGTTGAATATCTTCACGCCCGTCGGAATACCGATGAGCAGAGTCGAGAGTGCGAACACACTGTCCGCGATCGGCCCCATTCCCACAGCGAACATGTGGTGCGCCCAGACACCGAATCCGAGCACGCCGATGATGATCCCCGAGTACACCATCACCGGATAGCCGAACAGCGGCTTGCCGGAATACGTCGGCAGGACCTCCGACACGAGCCCGAATGCCGGGAGAATGAGGATGTAGACCTCGGGGTGGCCGAAGATCCAGAACAGGTGCTGCCACAGCAGTGGATCGGCGCCCGCGGTGATCGAGTAGAAGTTCGTGTCGAAGAAGCGATCGAAAAGCAGAAAGACGAGCGCGATCGTGATGACCGGGAACGCGAGGATGAGCAGGAACATCACCACGAACGACATCCACGTGAACATCGGCATGCGCATCAGAGTCATGCCGGGCGCGCGGAGATTTATGATCGTCGTTATGAAGTTGAACGCGGCGGCCAGCGAAGAGATACCCAGTATCTGAAGGCCGATCACCCAGAAGTCGATGTTGACTCCCTGCGAGAAATCCCTCGTCGTCAGCGGTACGTATCCGAACCAGCCACCGTCGGGCGCGGCCTGGAAGAAAATCGGCACCGTGATGAAAATTCCGGCGAACAGAAACACCCAGTAGCTGAAAGCATTGAGACGCGGGAAGGCGACGTCACGCGCGCCAATCTGGAGCGGAATGAGGAAGTTGAAGAACGCCGCCGACAACGGCATGATCGCCAGGAAGATCATCGTCGTGCCGTGCATCGTGAACAGCTGGTTGTACAACTCCGCCGAGACGAACTGCTTGTTGGGCCCCTGGAGCTGAATGCGAAGCAGCTCCGCCTCGAGGCCGCCGATGAGGAAGAACGCTAGTGCGGTATAGAAATAGAGCAGCCCTATCCGCTTGTGATCCACCGTTGTGAGCCAGCTCCAGACTCCGCCTTTTTCCTGATAGGGAGCGGCGGTGTACGGAGGGGCCTGGGTGGGAACCGCAGTCGATGCCATCCGATATTCCTCTACTTCAGTGCCCAAAGATATGCAACGATGTCAGCAATCTGCTGATCGTCGAGTCCGCCCTGCGCCTTGGTGACGCGCGCCTTGAGAACCGGATCATATTCGTTCATCCCGAGCGTCGGCATCAGGACTCCGGGCTTCATCAGACGAGAATTCTTGAGCCAGAGCGCGAGATACGCCGGCGTATTTGGAAAGCTTCCCGCACCGATCGTCGCGCGCGATCCGAAGTGCGTGAGGTTCGGTCCGATGTTGCCAATCGCCGCTGGATTTCCGGCAATTGTGTGACATCCTATACAGGCGCTGGAAGAAAACACCTGCTGACCGCGATGCGCATTGCCGGTCAGGCCGCGCGTAAAGGTCAGGCCCCCGGGAATTGGTGTACGGGGTCTTGCGTACTCGAACTCGGGCTGGTTTCTCGGGAACGGATAGCTCGCCGGTGTGACCGCAGCGGCCTGACCCGGCGGACCCATCGCAACCGCGCCAAACACAGCCGGCGCGCGTTGAGCGGCAACCCAGCTCGCAAACTGCTCGGGACTCACAGTGAAAGCGCGGAACCGCATCTTCGCGTGCGACGTCCCGCAGTACTCGGTACAGAACCCGTTCCA
>DASQFN010000115.1 GCA_035633115.1 Gemmatimonadaceae bacterium
CGTTAGGCCGCGCTGGTTGGAGAGCAGCTTGAATGTTATCGGTAGTGAAACGATGTTCGCGCGATGATGTCACGCGGGCTGCGGCAGGAGGAAGAGATGAAGCTTGATTGGGAAATGCAGGCGGGACGCAGGCTCTGCGGATCGGTCGGATTGGGTCCCGGCACGGTCGTCCGGTTTGAAGGGAAGCTGGCGCCATGACGCCGCCGCCAACTTTTGCCACCCCCTCGAGGTTGACCGCCTGCGGTGCCGTCCTGCTCGTCCTGACCCTGGTCGCGATGGCTGGCACGGTTTCAGGCCAGCAGGCCGAGCGATCTTCTGGTAGCGACGCGCCTCGAATCCGACGTACGGCGCCGGCCGATGTCGCCGCGCGACAGCGCTTCCTAGAGATGTTCGCTCGGGCGTACTTTCCTGGACGAACTGGCCAACTCCTGATCGTGCCACGTGAAGGCGCCTTCATCACGCGGCCTGACCCGGACGTGGCGTACATGCACGGTTCCCCGTGGGCGTATGACGTCTCGATTCCGCTGATGTTTGCGGGCCCCGCAGTGAGAACGGGAGTGTACTCGATGCCGGCCGTGCAGCAGGACGTTGCGCCAACGCTTGCGGCGGCGCTGGGTGTGTCGATGCCCCCGACTGCGACAGGCCGTGTATTGCCGGTGTTGCGCCCTGGTTTTGCTCGACCGCGCGTTGTCTTCGTTCTCGTTCTGGATGGCATGCGGCGCGATTACTTCGATCGGTACGCCGATGTGATGCCGACGCTTTCCGCGCTACGCCGGCGCGCCGCGTGGTTCAGCCAGGCGCACGTCAACGTTCTGCCTTCGAACACCGCTGTTGGACACTCGACGATCTCGACTGGCACCGATCCTTCTATCCACGGCGTCACGGTCAACAACATTTACGACCGCTTCCACAGGCGGCGCCAAGACCTGTTCGCCGGGATGATGCCGCAGGCTCTGATGGCATTGACGCTTGCCGACGTATGGCAACTCACCACATCAGGCCGCGCGATCGTCCTGGCGCAGGGCAGCATCGAGCGAGCGGCGACACCGCTCGCCGGCCATGGTGCGTGTCAGCCGAATGGCGCGCCGGTCGTGCTCGTGAGCTACGACGAGGCGACGGGTGCCTGGCACTCGAACCCCGACTGTTTCCGTCTGCCTGACTATTTGAAGGATCGCAATGCGAGCACACTGTGGTCGGCGGAGAGCGAGTGGCTGCATCACAGAATCGATTCGCCTGCGGCGGTGCGTCGTTCGGCGCTCTTCCCCGCCTTCGAAGCCGACGCGATGACCGCCATGATGGAGCACGAGCCGCTGGGCGAAGACAGTGTTGCAGACCTTCTTCTGCTGAACTACAAAGGCGCGGATTTCGTGGGGCACCGCTACGGGCCGGATTCGAACGAGCTGCGCCTCACACTGGGCGAAATGGACCGCAATCTGGCGCGAATCATCGGTACGCTCGAGGCCAAGGTTGGAAAGGACGATCTCCTGGCGGTGACCGCTGACCACGGCATGCCCTCCGCACCGCCGGAGCGCCGGCACCTGGCACCCGCAGTGGTAGACCTGCTGCACCAGAAGTTCGATCCACAGGAGAAGCAGCTCGTTACAGCCTACGAACCGGAAAACGCACAGATGTTCGTCGATGAGGACCGGCTGTTGCTTCTCGGTCTGACCTTGGGCGACTTGGCTCGTTTCCTTGAAGCGCAGCCGTTTGTTTTCTCGGTCTTCACCCACGACGACGTGCGGCGCGCGGCTGAGGCGGCGAACCATGTGACGCCGACGCGCAGGCAAACGAAGTTCGAATAGAGCCGGCCTAACAACCGGTTGCAGCGGACGGCGCTCTGCGCCGCCGCTGAACCGGAGCGTTATGCCGCTTGTAAAAGCTTTTGTCATCCCAAGAGGAGGCCGCTTCATGCGCTCCATGAAGTATTCGAAACTCGCAATGATTTTCGCCACGGTTGGCAGCCTGTTGGCGCAAGAGCTGCGAGCTCAGGCCGATCGCTTCAACGCCGATTTGCTTCCGGCGCTCCGGCGTGCCGCAACGCTTATTCCGGGCGAGGTGGCAACGTCGGTCAACTTCGTGCTCCTGAATCCGTTCACGGTGACTTGGGCCTACCTGCTCGAAGGTGGCAACACAGACACCGTCGCTGGCGGATACCCGGTGTTTCAAATTCGTTTTCCGCGTGGCTGGATCACCGTTGACGCGGCTCTCGATCGCAGTTTTGTGCCAGCTAGCAAAACCTTTGACGACAGTACATATCGAGTGATCCATGAGGCACTTCGCGGCGCGCGCCTGGCTGTGGTCACGCACGAACATCACGACCATGTCGCGGGAGTCCTGAGTTCGCCTGCGCTCGCCGAGGTCCAAGCGCACACGGTGCTCACGAAGGCTCAGATTCAATCGCTAATGCTTCGTCCGAACAACCCGCGAATCAAGATCGATTCAGCCGTCGCCTCGCGATATCTGGTCACGGACTACGATCCGATCATGCCCATCGGCCCGGGGGTGGTCCTGATCAAGGCACCAGGCCATACAGCCGGATCGCAGATCGTTTACGTGCGGTTGGCATCTGGCTCCGAGATCATCATCGCGGGTGATGTCGCGTGGAACATGCGCGGTATCGATTCGCTCGTGCAGAAACCGGCAGCCAGCACACGGGGTTTCGGCGGCGAAGACAAGGACGCGATAGCGAGGGAATTGAGGTGGCTTCGCGACGTCGCGGGCCCGCAGACACACGTCGTCGTATCGCACGATGTTGCGCGACTCAACGCGCTCGTGGCACAGGGAAAACTGAGGATTGGGTTTGACCTCAGCAGGCCGTGAGGCGTGAATTTCACAAGCTCCTGCGTGGGCGCGGCATAACGATCGTTGCACTTGACGAGCGAGCTAAAGATTGGCGCGAGCGAAGCTCGCGCCTTTATTGATTCGCTCGCAAGTGAACTTAGGCGTTAGCTGGACTACTCTAACAGACCGAATGCACACCCGGTACATAAAACTCAGGCGATTTCTTGTGGTCGGTGTCGCTTGCGCGTCACTCTGGCCCGGTCTGGCTCGCGCGCAGCAGTTTCCGCTGTCCGCCGCGGAATTGGCAGATTCGGCAGCACTCGCTACATCGATGCCGAGACTCGCCACACAGGTGTTGGCTGACTATCGCGATACCAGTCGGGCACGTTATCTCGACAACCGTTTCCGGCTCGAAATGCTGCTGGGACGATACGCCGACGCCGCGAGTTCACTGGCGGCGCTGCGGCAGGTGCAACAGGATACGACCGCATCAACACGCGCGCTAAACGTACAGTACGAAATTCTGTCGGCTGCCATGACCGCTCCCGTGGAAACGCCCTTCGCCGAACGTTTCGCGACTGCATTCCGCTCGCGCTTTGCGGATCTCGACGACGCGGCTGCCGCGTGGGCCTCGCGCACGATTCTTCAGAGCCCGCGCACTGTGGCCGGCGATCTCCGATGGGCTACACCAAATCTGAACGGCCGGACGAGTGTGTCGCTCGACGAAGCGCTCACACTGCTGCGCGTGTTCAACGCCGTGGCGACGTATCGCCGCTTCGCAGGTCTACCGGCCGCCTCGGTGGCCGAAGACGACGCGCGGCGCTACGTGATGGAGACGAACATTGCGGTAAGGACACCGGACCAGGCTACGGTGTGCACGTTCGTGACGAGGCCGCGAGCGGCGCGAGGAAAGCTGCCCGCGCTGATGCAGTTCACAATCTACGCCGACTCGATCGCATCGCTGCGGGAAGCGCTTCTGACCGCTGCGCACGGATATGCTGGCGTTGTGGCACACACCCGTGGAAAAGCGTGCAGCCCTGACGAGATCGTTCCCTACAAGTACGACGGTATGGACGCGGCAGCGGTGATCGACTGGATTGCCCAACAACCGTGGAGCGATGGCCGCGTGGGCATGTACGGCGGAAGCTATTCGGGATTCACGGCGTGGGCGGCGGCGAAGTATATGCCGGCGCCACTCAAAGCGATGATGGTGGGAGCACCGGCGGCTCCGGGCATCGACGTCCCAATGGAAGGGAACGTGTTTTGGAATTTCCTGTACCCTTGGCCTTTTTACACCACCAACAATCGCTGGTTGGACAACGACACGTACAATGACTTCGGTCGCTGGAATCGACTGAACCGCGCGTGGTATACGGCCGGCCGCTCGTACCGGGAGATGGAGAAAATCGACGGCACGGCAAATCCAGTGTTCGCGCAGTGGCTCGCGCATCCGGCACTGGATTCGTTCTGGCGTTCGACAGTTCCACAGGGCAGCGACTACGCACGCATCAACATTCCAGTGCTCCAGACCGCGGGCTACCTCTTCGGTGGTCCGGGCGGTGCGCTCTGGTATTTCCGGGAGCACTACAGAAATAACCCGCAGGCGCAACATTATATGCTCTGGGGGCCGTACGATCATCTGCAGGCACAGCGTGGCGTTGTGACGGCGCAGAGCGACACGGCGACGTTCATCGCGGGATACGAGATCGATCCCGTCGCGCGCATCGATATCCTAAGGCGACTGCGGTATCCATGGTTCGACCACGTCCTCAAAGGCGCACCTCGCCCGGCGCTGCTCGTCGACCGCATCAACTACGAGATGATGGGCGCGAACGTCTGGCGGCATGCGCCGAGCGTCGCCGCGATGTCCACGAGCCGCATGCGGCTGTACTTCAACGCCCAAGCGTCTGGAGCGACGTACACGCTGACGCCAGCGCCGGGCGCTGTCGGCTCAGCGGTGACGCTGACGGTGAATCTCGCCGATCGTTCCGATGTCGACGCGCCGTTCGTGGGAGGCCTGCTCGACTCGGTGCTGGACACGGCGAATGCGGTGACGTTTGTCAGCGAGCCCCTACCGGATTCGCTGGACGTCGCCGGACCCCTCTCCGGACATCTGGAGCTGGTCGCGAACCGGCGCGATTTCGATTTCGTGATCACGCTGTACGAGTTGCTGCCTGACGGACAGTACTTCCAGATCGTGCCGTTCACCGCCCGTGCGAGCTACACGGCAAGCCCGAGCGAAAGACGCCTGTTGAAGCCAAATCAGGTCGAGCGTCTGGACTTTGGCGGCGGCATTCGGCTCATGGCTCGACACGTAGCGGCAGGAAGCCGGATTGTGGTGACGCTTGCCATTCCGAAGAGCCCGCGGCAGCAGATCAACTACGGCACGGGTCGCGATGTAAGCGATGAGTCGATCGTCGACGCTGCAGCACCGCTCACTATTCGGTGGCTACCGGGAAGCTACGTCGAGCTCCCGGTTCGGCGGTAGTGAACGCAGGAGCCGATGCGCGCGTGGTTGCCAGCTAACACGCCGATGAAGCTGACGATCGCCTTCGGCGTCCGCAGCTTATCGGCAAGGCGTTAGACAGCGCGACATAAGCTGGATCGCCGGCGGTTCGTCATATTAGCAACCCTGCGTAGCTCCATCGCAGAAGAAGATTCTATGAGAAAGCCTCCATTCGTCGTTCTGCTTCTGCTAATCGGGTGCACTTCGGCGGGCCAACGGCGCCGCGCCGATGTCGCTGCACCCGAGATGCTGGCGGCGCGTGTGGACTCGGTATTCGGGGACATCCGGTATGATGCGCCTGGCTGTGCAGTGGGGGTATACCGGGACGGCGAGCTCCTGCTCGCAAAAGGCTACGGTCTGGCCAACGTGGAGGACGGACGGCGGATCACGTCGCACACCTCCTTCGACCTCGGCTCGGCCGCCAAACAGTTCACGGCACTTGCGGCGCTCATGCTGGAAGAGCAGCGCCGCTTGTCGCTGGACGACGATGTGCGGCGTTACGTGCCCGAGTTGCCCGACTACGGCACGCCGATTCGGATCCGCGATCTGCTCCAGCACACGAGCGGTCTGCGCGATTACGGCTCCCTCGACGTGCTGGCCAGGCGTGAGACGCGAACGATGGCCGAGTTCCTCGCGCTGCTGTCAAGTCAGCAGCATCTCAATCTGACGCCGGGCACGCGCCACGAGTATAGCCACAGCGATTTCGAGTTGCTGAGCCTGGTCATCGAGCGTGTCGTAAAGGAGCCGTTCGGTGCGTATCTCGAGCGCGAGGTGCTGCGACCCCTCGCCATGACGAACAGTCGCGTCCAGGATGCGCGTGGCACGCGTGTACCGGAACGGGCGTTTGGTCATGCCCGGTCGAGGGACGGCTTCCGCGTCGTGTTCAACAGCTCCGAGATTGCCGGCGGGGGAAACCTGTACACCTCGATCGAGGATCTGCTGCACTGGGATCGCGCGCTCGCGCAGGGCGCGAGTGGACGACGGCCGCTCGTCGCGCACATGCTGACGCGGCCGACACTCCCCAACGGCGATACGATTCCTTACGCGTACGGCATTCGCAAAGAGAGTTACCGCGGCCTAGCGACCTTCTCTCGCGGTGGTCACTCGAGTGGCATCAGGACGGAGATCATCCGGTTTCCCGACCAGCAGTTCGCTGTCGCGACACTCTGCAATAGCGATCATCTCTGGGCAGGACAGCGAGCCGAACGCGTCGCCGACGTGTACCTCGACGCCGTGATGCAGCCACGCCGCGCCTCGGCCACCTATCGCCCACCGCCGGCCGCGCCGATCACCGAAGAGGAGTTGCAAGGCTACGTCGGCGTTTATCAGGCGCCAGGTGAACTCGACCTCTCCAGGATAGCCATCCTCGATGGCAAGCTGGTCGAGCTATTTGGCGACACGGCGCAGACCTTCACATACCGTGGTGATGGCGTGTTCACGGCCGACGGCATCCCTGGCGACTTTCGCTTAGCCTTCTCGCGCAGTCCATCCGAAACGATGCGGATGGAGTATGTCTCCGCCGGCGAGGTGGACGTTGTGTGGGAGCGCATGGCGGATTCCGCCGTGTGGCGCCCGGACTCGATGATACTCGCCGAGTACGCCGCAACATATGTCAGCGAGGAACTGAACGCGGTATGGCAGCTCGCGGTGCGTAACGGGAAACTTGTGCTTCGACGTCCCGGCCAGGCGGACGGTCCGCTTCTGCCCATGCGGCCGGATGTGTTCAGCCGCCACTTCGGTGTATGGAACGAACCGCTCATCGCCAGCTTCGAGTTCAAGCGGAATGCTGCGGGGAGCATCACGCATTTCGCGATCACCACGCCGCCAGGCGCCGATGTAGTTCGCGACCTGCGCTTCCTTCGAGTGCCAGCACGTTGAACGCCAAGTGTGCTGTCTAACAATACGCTGAAGCTGACGTGGGTACTCGCGCCGCGCGTCGCTTCCCTCCGCGCGTTGCGTCGTACACCACGCAGCTTAGCTCGAATACGTTAGACGGCTGGCACGAGGATGGAACTATGGTGAAGCGCTTCGCAATGGCGATCTTGGCGGCTGGAGGTGTGTCGTGCAGCCTTCCGATCGCGGCGCAGGTGGGACTGGCCGCTTCGTCCCGGTCACCGACAAGATGCTTCAGAATCCCGATCCGGCCGACTGGCTGATGTGGCGCCGCACGCTTGATAGCTGGGGCTACAGTCCACTTGACCAGATCAACAGCAATAATGTTCAGCAGTTGACTCTGGCCTGGTCACGTACATTGACGCATGGCGTGCAGGAGGGAACGCCGCTGGTCTACCGCGGCGTGATGTACATGCCCAATCCGAGCGACATCATCCAGGCTATCGATGCGAAGACCGGCGATCTTCCTCAGCGTTGGCGATCGGCAGGGCACGGTCGCGGTAGGCAAGCGCGCCGACTTGCTGCTGCTCGAGCAAAACCCGCTGAGCGACGTTCGCAATGTGAGGCGCCTCGCGGGCGTCATGCTTCGCGGTCGATGGATGCCTGAGCCCGAGCTCCGCGCGATGATGGAAGTGTTAGTGCGCTCTTATAGTCGGCGGTAGCGCAAGTCATCAGCGTCGCAACGTCCGCGACTGGCTCGATCACCGCACTCGCAGCCTCGCCGCTTCGACTGCGGATCGACATCACTTCTGCGAATGCAGTCGGCGAGACGATTCGTCTTTCCGGCGACTCAGGTTTTTCCTACCACAAAGTGCAGGCGCTATGTAGCTGACGGCATGAGGAGGCCGCAGCCGGTTAGCGGGCATTCAGCAACGGCCACGGATTCACCGCACCACGCGCCGGATCGTAAACGCCGTAGTGGAGATGCGGTGGAGTCGCGCGCGCGTTGCCGGTGTTACCAACGTAGCCGGGGATGTTACCGCGATAAACCACATCGCCTGGTTTGAACGCGCCGTAGCGATCGAGATGCGCGTAGCCGTGAACCTGTCTTCCTGGCCCAAGCACGTTGATGACTCGTCCGCCGAGCCGGTTCGTTCCTACGCGAAGAACGATTCCATCGGTTGCGCTGAGTACGGGTGTACCGCGGGTCGCGAAGCATGCGGTTGCTCGCGATCAGTACCGTGTGCTCGGGAAGCACGCGGCCGTCGTGCACGTCAACGATGGTCACGTGCGCGAAGGCGAGGTCAGCAGCAATCGGGGCCGAAGCGGGCCGGATGGAGGTACACGCGCTGCTGACGATGAGGGCGACCCAAACGAAGCGGCTCACGTAGCTCCGTAGCGAGAGTCCAGCGAAAAATACCAGCTACACGTTATCAAAATCAAACGGGCGGAAGCTGTTTGATCGCGTTCTGGCGGTACCTCGACACAGGACTCATTCCGGAGGGCGCCGTGCTCCCCGCATAACGCACGAAGCAGGTACTGCGCTTTCCGTCACCGACCGGAGGGAGAGGCCCGCATTTGCCGTCGGGTCTCGAGGGCTAAGCTCTCGGAACCGTGTGTTAAAAAGGGGTTTGCTCCCCTCCCTCGCTTCAACTCGCCCTTGGGCGGATTCACAAAGTTCGGGTGCTCGCCTCTGCCGACACGGATAGGAGGTTGTTCACGGGCATCACGCCCGGAACGTTCGGAAGAAGCGGCCAGTTGGTGAACGGAATGCACAATCGACAACCACAGCGGCGCGTAGCCGCGTTATTGCGATTGCTCGCTATTCACCTTTGCTCCAGGACTTGACAGATGATCCCTCATAGGAGGCAGACCGGTCAAATATCTTCAGGCTTGAGCCCGGTGTGGCGAGCGATGCGCGCAAGCATCCGCGGACCAATTTCTTCACTATGGTGAAATGCAAATACGTAATCCGGCCAATCGGGTCTGGCCAAAGTCTTGTGACTACTTGCTTCGCGCTTGACAGCCCAGCCGATACGAAGAAGCGCCGCTAAGACACGCTTCGCTTTGGCGGCACCCCAAGTGCTCACGCCGCCTGAAACGAGACGTCAAGAAACTCTGGAACGGCTTCACCACGCTCCAAACGCTCCGCCAGGACGCGAAGTGCGAGAGCCTGAACCTTAGCGAGGGCATCGGTTTTTGTCGTCCCGTACGAAGCAACGCCAGGAAGCGCCTCGACCTCAGCCATCCACCGGCCATCAGCTTCTTGCTCAATCTCAATCTGAAATTTCATGGGCCTCCCCTTGTACGCACCTTCAGTATAGCGAGTGGCCGTGGGCTCTGCCCAGCTCCGGACGAAGAACCTTGAGGGCGACTTCGCGGTCATGCCTGACGTCGCGGGCGAGATAGACGGTCGCCATGCCGCCGGCGCCGACCTGCTTCATCGCATAGCGATCAGTGACGATGCGTGGCAGCTCCGACGGGGGCACGGTCATTCATCTATCTTTTAGTTGCGAACCTGAGGTGTGTTACGTTCGGCGCCGCGACTGTCCGCGTGACCTCCTCGACGACCGTAACGAAGATCTGCTGATCGGACCGTCAGGCTGGGCACCGGGGCAGCGCTACTGGACACCGCTCGGGGTCGGGCGCTGGCGCCGATGAATCCCCACCGGGGCCTCCGAAGGTGTACAGGTCGAGCCGGAGTGTTGCCAGCTCGCTCCCAGGTACCGGAAGCTGCGTGAAGCTTCCCTCAGGCAGCAGCTGCCACCCTCGCGCGTCAAAGAAGCGGACAACCGCGTCAACGCCCACCATCTCCACTCCCTTCTCGTAACGGAGCGCATCCCACAGGCTGCCGCACTGTCCGTTGACCTTTCGTGGAACGCACCCTGGCTCGTCGGGCGGACCATCGGTAGTAACCGGCGGCAGCTGGCCGTTGGCGATGCGGGTCTTGTTGATGAGCGCTACGGCTTCTGCCGCGCGATTGAGTCGAATCAGCGCCTCGGCCTTCAACAGGTCCATTTCCGTCACGGTGACGGCGGGCTGTGCGCCCGTCTGCCAAGTGAGGCCGGTGCCGAAGCGGTGGTAGTAATAGTGTGAGTACCGCCACGTGCCGCGGCTCGACTGGAAGATGTTCTCGGCATTGTGACCGAAGTACTTGCCGGGAGTCGCCGGACCGGCAGCTCCCTGTATGCGGCGATCCTTCGTTCGGATCTGAAACGCGACGCGGTTATTGAGTGGCGTGTTGACCCAGTTCACGAAACCGTTGGCGGAGTCGGCGGGGCCGAGCAGCCAGTAGCTGGGCCTGCCGAAATCGCTCGGTCGTGTTGCTGTACGCACGCGGGCTACCAGGCGCTTCCAGTCATCCCAGAGGATATCGACCTGCGCCGTCGGCGCAAAATCGGCAGTAATACCTGCATCCACCCGCCGGATCACCTCCGTCCAGTTGACCCCGGCTCGCTCGGCCCGTGTGCGCGGCGCGTAGGCAAGAAACCTGGCGACGAATGAGTTTGCGAGCTTCACCAGATCGGCGCTGCTCATGGCCTGGAACAACCATGTATCGACGGGCAGCGTAAAGGTATTCGCCTTCGCAATGGCGATGGATGAGTCGAGCTGCGTGATCGAGGCGGCGATGAGCTGAGGGTATGGATGAAACTGCGCAACGGTTATCGTGTCGAGCGCGAGCTTCTCGTCAACGATGTATCCCTTGTCGAAGTAGAGGCCCAGCTGCCCGTGCGAGATTCCCTGAATGAATTTCCCGACCGAGCGCGTCCGCGCCGTGCGACCGGCGTCGACGATGACGAGGCCCGAGTCGATCGCTATCAGCGCGTCATTCACTGAAGAGATCGTGCGGTACAGCCCGTACCAGGGCTCCTCGTTCACATCATTTCGCGCATTTACCGAGCTGTTATTCCACGCCGATCGTGGCTCTGCCGATATCTCGAGCTGGCCGAAATCGGCGAAGCCGGAAGTGATCTCCCGGGCCGACGTCGAAAGCGCCCAGGCTGGATAGTCGTCGTGACCCGATACCGGCCACCAGGTGCGGAATGAGCTCGCAACGAAAGATTCAGCAGCGGTGGGCTGTTGAGTTGCGCGCTCGCGATCGGGCGCGTTGGGATTCGTCACGGCGAGGTCCTGGCATGCGGCCGCGACAACACAGGCAGTGGCGCCCACAGCAATTCCTGCTTTGCGCATCAGATCTCCCGAGGCTCTTGTGCCGCGCTCTTGCCGCGATTCACCGTTATGGTGTGCGCCGTCATGGCCGCTTAAGGCGTTCAAAACGTCACCTCCACGCTGCCGGTGAATGTCCTGTACCGCGGGTAGCCGAAGTTGTCACGGCGGACAATCGTCCCGCCAACTTCCGGGTCATAGCCTTTGTAGTTGGTCCAGGTTTTCAGATTGCGGCCGATAAGCGAGAGCGAGATACCGCTAACGCCGACACGGCCGAGTGAGCTGACGAGACCCGAGCCGAGCCGGTAACGAAGCGAGACTTCGCGGAGTTTCACGAACCCGGCATCCTCCACGAAGTAGTCAGTGGGATCGTTCGCGGCGTACAGGTTCACGTAATATTCGACGGGCTTTTTGAGTCCCTGCTCCTTGCCCGCCTGATCGACGTCTTTGCTGCGCGCCCACTGGTACATCCGCTGATTGGTCTCGTTGTAGACCTGGCCTCCGACCTGCGCATCGAGAAGCGTAAAGACGCTGAAGTCGTTCCAGCTGAGATTGTTGGAAAAACCCCAGTGAAAGTCCGGGTTTCCGTCGCCGATCTTGACGAGGCGATTGCTCCCGGTCGAATCCCGCAGCACGATCGGCATTCCCCAGGCGAAGTTGGTCGTGCCGATGGTGGCCGACGTGCCCCACAGTTTCTTTGTCTCGCCTTCCTGGAAAGTGTTGCCAGCCCCGACCCAGACGAGAATTCCTTCGTCGTTGACCTGGAAGTCGGAGGCACGCGCCTGCGCGTTCGCCAGCAGCTCGTCCGTTCCGCGGATGAACCGGAAGCCGTACATCGCCCCCAGCGTCTCGCCGGCGCAGCGAAAAGCGATGTTCTGGATAGTGAAGCAGCTGCGGTCGAACTCGGTGATGCGGTTACGCGAGCGATCAGCGACGATCCCCATTCGCCAGGCGAAGTTCGGCCGCCTGACGAGCTGCGCTTCAAGGGTGCCCTCGAGGGTGTTGCCGACGACGGTTCCAGCGTTCTGCCACTGCGTCGTGTAGCCGAAGAGGCCGGCGAGAGGAATCTGGATGAGCTGGTCAATAACGCGATTTCTCGCGTACGAGAGCTGCAGCGAGTATCGCTGCCGGAAGATCGCGTCGATACCGACTTCGGTCTCCGTTGCATGCTCCGGCTTGAGGAATTTGTTGCCGAGCGTCAGCTTCGAGAGACCCCCGCCTTCTGAAAACGAGAATGTCTCGTACTGATCGCTAAAGTCCGGCCGGGTTCCCGCGGTCCCGCGCGATGCGCGAAGCTTGAATTCATCGATTGATTTGAGCGGCCACCAGCTCTCTTCCGACATCCGGTAGGCACCGCTCAGACGATAATAATTGTTCCATCGCTCCTCCGGTCCGAACAGCGAGCTTCCGTCACGCCGCACGAGGCCGTCGACGATGTAGCGGCCGTCGTAGTCGGCGCCGGCGGTCAATGCGTACCCTGTTGCGCGGACTTCCTCGAGCAACGACGCTATCGAGCGCTGCTGCGCGTTGTTCAGACTGCGCACTCCCGGCGCGGAGAAGATAGTCCCGCTGGCCGTGGTCGTCTGGTTGCTCTGCCGTTCAATAAGGGCGCGCAGCGTAGACCGCATCGTGAGCTGCGCCACTCGACCGAGCAGATTCGCGCTCGCGGCGGCGTTAAACGCATTCGTCGTTCCCGTGAACTGCTCGATCTCGCCTGGCCCACCGGTGGCGAAGCCTTCAGTCTTCACGCCCTGGTCGAGGAAGAAATCGTTCCGGCGGTCGGACCGGTCGTAGCTCAGGTTGCCGTCGAAGTTGAGCCAGCTGAGCGGGGAGTATCGCCCCGCCAGGCTGCCCTGAGTGCGCGCGCGCTTCCGGCGATCGTACTCGGTCGACAACACGTATAGAGGGTTCTCCTCGCGCGCCTCGATGGCGTCGCCCTGGTATATGTACGGGGTGCCATCCGGATCGGGAACCAGCAGGTCCACGTCGGGCGCCTGGTTGATCAGGTCGAAAAACGTGTCGCCGTACAGCTCGTTGCGATCGGAACGGCTGTGATAGCCGCTGAACGAAAGCTCGAGAGTCTCGATGGGACGGTGGTCGAGATTGAGGCGTATGTTGTTCTGCTCGTACTTGCCGCTGTTCAACACCACGCCGTCCTCGCGGGTGTTCACCAGGGAAAGCAGCCAGTTCGTCCTCGCACCATTCTGCGCGATGTTGATCGAGTTCTTGGCGAACTGTCCCGGATCGAAGAAACGATTGACCTGATCATAGACCGGCTCGGCGTAGCTCACGTCCTGAAACCGCGCGAAGAGCGGCTTCGGGACTCTCAGCGAGCGCGTCACCACCGCGCCCGCGGCATTCACGTATTGCCCCTGCTCGTTGGTGAGGTAGAAATGATTCTGCGCCCAGTGGATTTTTCCGCCAAGCTGGTTGGTGCCGATTTCGGAGCGCGCTGTGACGCGGGTGGTGCCTTCTGGCAGTCCTGAACCGCGCCGGGTCTTGATCTGAATCACGCCGGACGCCGCACGCGACCCGAACAGCGATGACGCGGCGGCACCCTTGACGACCTCCACGCTTTCGATGTCCATGGACTCGAGGTCGGCCGTCGAACCGGTGAACCCCTGGGCAATGACAACCCCGTCAACGACAATCAACGGGGAAATCGATTTCGAGATACTGGTCGGCGAGCGCAACAGAATGCTTGTTCCACTTCCCGGTTGTCCGCTTGGAACGACCGTGACACCAGCAATTTTTCCCTGAATCGTTTCGATTGCGTTCGTGGCGGGAACAGGGGCATTCTCGGCGTCAACGCGACCAATTGTGAATGGTGCACGAGTGCCACTTATCGGGTCGACGACGCCCGTGGTAACGACGGCCTCGAGGGTCAGGCCAACGGGATCCAGCTTGAAGTTCGCGGTTGCGGTGAGGCCATCGCCAACCGTCACGCCGGTGACGGCCGACTGGCGATAGCCCAACCTTCGCGCCGAAAGATTGTACCGCCCGGACCTGACGTTGTTGACGGTGAATCGTCCCGCGTCATCGGTGACCGCGGCGAGTCTGGTGCCGCTGACCGAAATGCGCACCGAGGGAAGCGGTCTGTTGTCGGCCGAATCCGTGACGACGCCTGTTATGCGGCCGGTTGGCTCGCCCGTAGTCTGCGCGGACCCGGGAGTCGCTCCAAGAGCAGCGCCAAGGACCAGAAGCGCACCCGCGACGGTCGAACCGAAGCGGGCAGGTGCGCCGACCGGGAGGATAATACGCCTGAGACAAAGCTCAAACGCGCAAGCGCGGATCATACTGAACCTGGAACGAGGCATTCATCCTCCGAAGATTACGGGAACATGTGAAGCCATAATGGGATTGGGGGTCGCAAGCGTCAAGGCGGAGCGCGTACCTTATCAAGGACAGATGAGTGAGTCGGACAGAAATTGCTGTTTTACGAAAGTGACCAAGCTTTGCACAGATGCGAGACGGCAGAAGCATAGTCGCTGAGTTTCGAGTCACGGTTGCGCTCATCGCGCTCGCCGCGGGCGCGTGCGCGACGGCTGGCAGACCTTTGCAGCCGGTCGCGACCGCACCAATGGTTCAGTCGCGGGGCCACCTGCTTCTCGTCGGCGGAGGCCCAATCCCGCCCGAGATCACGACGCGATTCGTAGAGCTTGCGGGAGGCGCCGGAACGGCGCGAATTGCAGTGCTGCCGATGGCGAGCGCTGTCGCCTCAACGGGCCCGGACAAGGCAAGCGAGCTGCGCGCTCTCGGCGCGGACGCATTCAGTATCAGCTTCACGCGTGCCGGCGCGGACACCGATTCGATCCTCAGGAAACTCGAGGCGGTGACGGGGATATGGTTTACGGGCGGCGATCAGAACCGGCTGATGGAGACGCTCGCCGGGAGCAAGGCTGAACGCGCGATTCGCGCGCGGCATCTGGCCGGGGCGGTGGTAGGGGGGACGTCGGCGGGCGCGGCAGTAATGAGCAGCCCCATGCTGACCGGGAGTGAGCGCCGCCCCGGTGGTGCGCGCCGTCTGACTGACTCGACTCAGGCCTACGTCACCATCGATCGCGACAACATCGTAACTGCCGCGGGTCTCGGACTGCTGCGGGGAGCAATTGTCGACCAGCATTTCGTGCGACGGAGAAGACAAAATCGACTCCTGAGTCTCGTGCTCGAGCATCCCGCGATGCTGGGAGTCGGGATAGACGAGTCAACCGCGATCGACGTCCGGCCCGACGGATCGTGGCTGGTCGTTGGAGCCAGTGTCGCCGTCATCTTCGATGCGCGCGCGAGTGAAATCACACCGGGTGGCGAAGTGCTCGGCGCTTCAGGAATCCGCATGCACATATTGCCCGGCGGTACCACGTTCGATCCTGTCGCCGGCAGGGTGACGCGCCTCGGCAGCGGGCCCCGATAGCAGGATCCTTCGAGCCGGCGCGGGCCGGGATCGTCTCACCGCCTATGGACGGTGGCCGTTCCGACACATAGCATAGACCTTCGCCGCCCCCGCACTCTCCGGAGCCCCTGAAAGGTGATCTCGAATCCAAGCTGGTCGCGATAAAACGAGAGTGCTGCCGTCGCGTCATGCACGATGAAGAATGGTGAGATTCCGCCAATCTCTGGTCGTGTCATCCGGATACCCTTCGGCGGCCAAGCCACAGTCGCCCGGTCCGTTCGAGGAACGCGGCAGCCAGCACGCCGTTCACGGCGTCGCCGAAGGCGGTCGTCGCGGCTGATTCCCATTGTCCATGTCGGACGCAATCAACCATCGGCCTCTTGACCGCCGCAGAGTCAGCGTAAACTTTCCCTGGTCGCCTGGAGTATCCCCATATCCGTAGGCTCCAATAATGTAGCCGACCGTGTCGGCTTGAGCGTAGGCCAGCGCGCGAAGCCGCAGCATTCCGCCGGCCTGACCGCGATAGACGTTTGTCAGCGCCGAATGTCCACGCGCCGGCGTGCGTCCGGGCTGGAGGACGAACCCATCCTCGGTGAAGAGTGAGACCAGCGCGGGAATGTCGTTGGCACGCCATGCACGCTCGTAGTTGCGGAGCACTTGATCGAAGTCCGCAGGTAGAGTAAACGATGGAAGCGAGTCAGCTGCGACAGCTGGTGCAGGCTGAGGGGTCTGCGCTCTCAAAGGAATTGCGAGCACACTGAAAGCGAGTGCCACAGAGGCCATCCTGTACATGGTCACACCGTCGTTAGGGTTACGAGAAAGCGTTGATGAAGAATGCGCGACATCAGTCGCGCCGGACAGCGTGCAGGTTTTCAAAAAGGTCCGCTGAGGATCGGCCAAGGATTCACTGCGCCGCGCTCCGAGTCGTAGATGCCGTAGTGCAGGTGAGGTGGCGTGTCGCGCGCGTTGCCGGTGTTTCCAACGTAGCCGAGGGTGTCGCCGGGAAGCACCACGTCGCCAGGCTTGAAGACGCCGTAGCTATCGAGGTGCGCATAGTAGTGCACCTGCCTCCCCGGGCCGAGCACATTGATGACGTTGCCGCCAAGCTCGTTGGTGCCGACGCGCAGAACTATCCCTTCCGCTGCGCTGAGCACAGGCGTGCCGCGTCTCGCAAAGATGTCGACGCCTTGATGCGCTCGCCCGCCGCCGCGAGGTGCGCCCCAGGAGCTGGAAATCTGGCGCTTGAGTATGCCTGCGACCGGAATCCTCACCTCGGAAGGCGCATGTGAAGTGAGCAGGCGTACGAAAAATACAGGATGTCGGAGTGCTGGGAAGACCGCAACTGCAAGGAGACACGCCAGCGCGATGAGCACCATCGATACGAGGCAGCCACCGAAGCGAGCGTGAAGGAGGTTGGCACGCACGAGGAATCAAGGCCCGCTTACTTCCTTGAGGTTGTCGGTTGGATCTTGATCGTGGTGCTCTTTCCCGCGCCGTTCGCTCCGACGAGCACGTACACCGAGCCTTCCGGCACTCGAAGATCGACTCGATCGAGTGCAGGCTGTTTTTCGTAGCTCTTCGAGAGATTCGTCGTTTCGACTGCGAGCGGCGTCATTCTTCTTCGGCGATCAATTCCTGTTTGGTGTCTTGACGGAACGTTCGAAAGCGTGCGGCGGTAGGTGTAAGGTGCGTGTCGAGAAGGGCAGACTTGCTCCTGGCCGAAAGTTGCGTCGCCTGCCGTCGAGGCGGGAACGAAATCGACACTGCCGTTCTGGCCTGCGACCATGCCATCAATGCTGATGAATTTCTGAAGCCTCTCGAATTGATATGCTTCGCGAAGTCGTGATTGATCACCGATGGGAACCCAGACTCGTTCTCCCGCCTTGAGCCCAAGTCGCGCGAGTTTCCATTGCACCCTGACATGATCGGAAATGATTCTTGTCTTGAGAATGTCGTCGATTTCTTCCGGTCGACTTCGATGAGCGGCGATAGAGGCTGGGCCGCGATCGGGAGTGCATCCGGGATTTTCTGCGAAACCGTTTCGCCCTCCTGGATTCTTCGAGGATTGAGTACAGATCATCGAAATGCGCATGGAACTGTTCGAGTCTCGTCGGAAAAACAGTGGTGAATCCGCGGAGACGATATGAATCAAACAAGGGCGCAGAGGACTAAATGTAGCTTTCCTTTCCCCTGCAAAGAACGAGAGTAGTCGTGCGAGACACAGCGACTTATCGCATCATTGACGCATGGTCGATCCAGACGAATTTCGCCGAATGGTGCTCGAGGAGCGGACGCTGCCCACGGTCGTCACGCCGATGATCCTCCGGCAGGGCGAGGTCGCCCACCTCCGGATGCCGCGCGCAGTCTGGCGCGAGCTTGGTGCCTCCACGGGCGCGTTCGGAGTAACCGGATTTGCCGTCCTCGGAACGGGCCGACTGTTCGTGACCAACCAGCGGATCATTCTCGATGGTGTAGCGGATGATCTGAGCATCGAGTATCGCGAAGTCGAGGGTGTAGCCGTGTCGGATGGAATGCTTCTCATCCAGCGAATCGGAAAGCTCGATCCGTATCTGGAGCTGAACTCTCCTGGATGGCTGGACGCGGTGCTTCTGCTCATCGAGCGGGCTCGGCGTGGCGATCGTCCGTTGCGCGAGTATCTGGACGGGGCGGCGCCGGAATCGCCGTCCGCAGCCGGTGAACCGAGCACCGAGCGTGCGCGTCAGGCGGCGGAGTCAGTGGCGAGCGCCAGCAAAGGCGCCGATTCTCCACCGCCTACGCTCGACCAGCTGCTGTCGAAGCTCGACAAGCTGGTGGGCCTCGAGAACGTGAAGAAAGAGATACGAACTCTGGTAAACGTCGCGCGCGTGCGCGAGATGCGGCGGAAGGAAGGGCTCAAGGCCCCGCCTTCCGCATATCATATGGTATTCGTCGGGCCTCCGGGGACCGGCAAGACGACAATTGCCCGGCTGCTGGGATCGATCTTCCATGCGCTCGGCCTGTTGTCGAAGGGGCATCTCACGGAGGTGGATCGGGCGGAGCTCGTTGCCGGATATGTCGGGCAGACGGCGATCAAGACCGATGCGGTGGTGAAGGACGCGCTCGGCGGAGTGCTGTTCATCGACGAAGCGTATAGTCTGGCGCCGGAAGACTCCGGGCACGACTTCGGTGATGAGGCGATCGAAACTCTGTTGAAGCTGATGGAGGATCATCGCGACGACCTGGTGGTGATCGCCGCCGGCTATCGTGAGCGGATGGAGAGCTTCATCGAGTCGAACCCCGGGCTTCGCTCGCGGTTCACGCGGTTCATCGATTTTCCTGACTATTCGCCCGACGAGCTCACGGCGATTTTCACGCGAATGGTCGAAGAGGACGGGTACACGCTCGGACCGGGTGCGGTCGAGTCCGTGAAAGTGATTCTCGCGAGAGAGTATGAATCGCGGAGCGAGAACTTCGGGAATGCACGGCTGGTGCGGAATCTCTTCGAGCGGAGTCTGACGTCGCAGGCGAACCGGCTAGTCAGCGCGACGCCCTCGCGCGCTGACCTGTGCGTGATCGCGGAGTCAGACATTACTGCCACAGCCTGAGGTGACCGTTAAAGCCTAACGAGGGCCTAGGCGGGAACCTGTAGCGCAAGAGGAAGGTCCGGATTCATTAGGGAGCTGCCACCATCAACGGAAACAGCTTGCCCGGTGACGAATCGGGCTTCGTCACAACAGAGCAGCGCGCAAACATCCGCGACGTCCGCGGGCCTGCATCGCCTTCGCATTGGTGTCCAACCCGATTCCGCCCAGTCCTTCACCGCATCCTGCACAGCCTGAGGTGTCTGTCCCAGCACGGTCGTCTCGTCGGAGAAGCCGGGGCTGACCGTGTTCACGGTTATACCATGCCGGCCCAGTGCGACGGCGAAATAACGGGACATGCTGTCGAGCGCCGCCTTGGCCGATCCCATGCCGACCCATGGTTGCCAGCCGCCGGTGCGTCCTCCTGGAGTGTACGTAAGCGCCAGAATCCTGCCGCCCCCGCTCATGTACCTTGCAGCCGTCCTCGCGCAGACAAAAAATGCTCGCGCTTGAGAATCAAAAGCGAGCTGCCACTTGGCGAGCGGAACCTCTGTCGACAACGCGTGCTCATAAATCTCTTCCATCGGAGGGATCACGCTGTGTATGAAGATGTCGCAGCCGCCGAGCTTTTCCGCTGCTTCCTTTACGATGTTCTCAGCCACGGTTGCGTCGGACACGTCTCCTTGCACGAGAACGCCCATCGCGCCAGCGCTCCGGACTTGAGACACCGTCGTTTCTGCTTCCGCCTTACGAGTACGATAGTGCACGGCGATCTTTTCGACCCCCTCTGTTGCCAGCTTGACGGCAATCCCACGACCAATGCCGCGAGAGCTCCCAGTGATGAGGGCGGTGTTAAATGGTATGTGCATGTACTCTCCTGATGCGGTAGTAAATCTTTACGCGCTGATCCCGCGGCGTGCACTTGCGCGGAATTGGATTCAGGTTCTCGAGCGAGTCTGCTTCCTTGCAGTGCGCTCGATAAATGGCGGAGTCGGCGAATACTGTGCCAACGCTGGTTGGGCTGGGAACCTTGCCGATCGCGCCGCTTCAGGCCGGCAGGCGAGAAGCAGACATGCACCCACGCAAATGGATCTCATTGCGAACTCGTCCTCGAGCGCGATGCGAGCTGCGGCCGAGCTACGCGGCTGCCAGCTTCCGTTTGCTAGGCAGCTGCCGTAGTGCGGATCATGCGCTCTATGGTGCTCGTCTCCAGGTAAGCACTCGATGGCGGGGGACGCCGTTTACCTCCGCTCGAAGATCGATGAATAGCCGCCCTCCTTCGATTCGAATCGCGGCGGTAAGTCACACCTACTTCATCGGGGCGCAGGCTCGTTTCCACGAAGTGCGCAATCGAGTCTCCGGCGGCGCTGACCTGATAGCGGCCGAAGTATGCATAGTAGCCGCCAAATAGGTCGCGAAGCTGGTCCACCTCGAGTGCAGCGAATGGATCGGCGCCGGCCAGTCGAGCGACGTTGGACCCGGAGTCAGTGCGTTCCGGGAGCACGGGTCGCGGATCACGCATGAATTGCACACTCATATGCCCCGATGCGGAATAGATAATCGCACCTGTGGGGCGTCGGCCCATCCAATAGGATACGGATCCGTTCTGAAGCGTGTCGACAATGCTGTCGAGCAGCCACGTTCCGACGATGGGAGATTGAGCAGGGACGCTCTGCGCTCGAACCGGTGCAGCGACCGTGGCGATGGCGCAAGCAACGCAGAATAGTCGTCGATTTGTCATTCGTCCCTTTTGGTAAGTGATTGCCACGCGCGTCGTGCAAGGATCGCTAACGCGTGAATGTCATTCTCACGACCTGCTTGACGGGACACCCGGCCACGCGGGCGGGAGAGAAACGCCACTCGGGAATCACGGCCCGTATCGCGTTGACTGCCGTAGAGTCGAGCTCGGCAGGGCCCTTGACCGTGGCTGGGTCAGCGCGTCCGGCAGTGTCGACAACGACGGAAGCAACGAATTGGCGGAGCCCGCCGGGTAAGAACGCGGGCATCGGGTTGCTCGACTGCAGTCTCGCCGGCTCGATCGTCGACGTGCCTCTCCCCGGGACCGCGGCCATGCGCGTAAGGCAGTCGGGTCCGCCGGTCTGGGCGACGAACGCCGGTGCGCTCGGCGCTGTTGGGGCGATGTAGGCCGGCGCGCCTTGCGCGGCATTCTTGATCTCCACGAGGACGATGCGAACGGGAGTCTTGCCGATGTTTGTCGCATAGTGGCGCCCCAGTGCGTTCCTCCAATGAGCTACTCCCTGCCACTCCTCACTGACGATTGAAGTGCCGTCCGCCTGTGTTATGCGCAGTGTGCCGCCGTTCACGACATAAGAGACTTTTGCAGGATGCGTGTGCCATTCGTCGCGCTGGCCGGGCTGCAACACGTACTCGACGACGCGCACCTCTGCGTTGTCGAGCAGTACTCGATACCGGTTGGGCGAGACTCGGACCGCATCGACCGCTTGCGCATCTGCCGGACGTGGGAATCCGGCACACGCGATAAAACACATCAGTACTCGAAGCTTCATTTCATCTCCAATGGCGTTGAGCGTTACTCCGTTACTTCGCGCGACTCGTGCGCACGCTGGTCAGGCACCGGCGTCGCCGGAATACACGTCCGTACTCAAGTAGCGCAGCCCGGAATCGACAACAATGGTGGCGACCGTAGCACCAGGGCAAAGCTGCTCGGCGATGCGGATCGCCGCAACGACGTTCGCCCCGGTCGATGCGCCTGCAAAGATCCCTTCCTCACGCGCCAAACGCCGAGCCATGTCCTTTGCTTCCTTTGTTGTCACGGTCTGAATGTCGTTCACGAGGTCAGGTTCCCACAACGGCGGAATGAATCCAATGCCGATGCCTTCGATTTTGTGCGAGCCGGATGGCTTCCCCGACAGAACGGCAGACTCCGCGGGCTCGACAGCGATGGTTCGGATGCGATCGTTGTGTTTCAGCAGGGATCTCGTGACGCCATGAATCGAATGCCTGATCGTGAGTCATAGAGAACGAAATGATGAGGCTTTGATACGTAACGCTCTGCATTTCAGCTGCGGGGGCCCGCGTCAGCTGCAAATGCGGTTAGCCAGCCACGCGACCTTGCACGAGAGGGCCCTGTTCGTGTCAACCCGTAGGGAGACGCCGTGCCGATGTCGACACCAAGAGCTTCCTTGGGGCACAATCCTCCTACCTAACTCTCGCGACCCGTCGGCTCGCCTCCTGGGTCCGAATGAAGAAGAGGGCATCCAAAACCTCGCTCCACGGTGCATGCTCGCTGATGTGGAAGAGAGGACGTGCCAGGAATGCTCCGCCGGGCCACTGCTGGCGTCCACGGGCTTCACGGAGGTTGACCCACGCCAGTTCATGACCCGCGGCGTCCATTAACTCCTCGAACTCAAACGCCGGATGCTGGTCTGGCACGAGGCTCTGCTGTTGTTCTTCCGGTTGGTTTGCAAAGCGGGCTGTCCCGGTGTACGACACGAAGCCGACCGCGAAGCTCTCTCTGCGGAGGGCCTCCCACAACCCCTGCCCCATCGTAAACCCCTGCTTCCTGCCGGAAACCGTGTGCTGTGGGTTGCGCATGACGTGACCGGTGTGCGCCCACACGATGATCTTGCGCCCCCTGTAGTAGCGGTTCACCAGCCACAGCAGGTTGTCAGCCATCTGACGGTCCCGGATCAATTCCGCGTCCTGGCTCGGATAATCGAGGTAATAGCGGGCTGTGACCGACGTACTGCGGAGCAACTGCGCCCAGAACAGTGCGTCGCGTCCCGAGTGGCTTCTCTCCACTTGCGCCGCTGTCGTCCGCAGACTCTCGAGGAATTCGGCTTGCTCGGCCGGTGTTGGTGATTGTTGCCGATCGCGCCCAGAGCGCCCGCCGTAGGTTCTCGCGAGAATCCAGCTTGGGGTGCTCTCCAAATCGGCGAGCGGACCGCCAACGCCGGTGCGCGTGAGGAACTCCCGAAGATTGGGGAGAAGGGAGTCCCGCGAGGCCGAGAAGCGGCCCACACCGACGATGTCGAAGGCAGTCAACTCTAACGGGTGAGCGGAGCGCGCCGACGCTGCCACATATCGGATAAGGGGCTGAACCTGCTCGGACATCGCCCAAATGGGATACGCTCCCTGGGAGAACGCCGCGCGAGGCTCAGCGCCGGTCTGGAGTGCTCGCCACGCGACCCTGGTCCCGAAGAGCTCCCCCTCGAAGGCAAGCACGTCGAAGCCCATCTGCCGATGCAGGAACTTGACCAGCCGGGTCTTCGCCGTGAAATCGGACCCATCGCCGTGATCGGCCTCGCCGAGCAGCACGACGCGGACTCCCCGTAGCTGCTTACGCAGGAATTGGAGGTCCGAGAAATCCCCGTCTTCGGGATCGATCGACCGAATCCTTTGCGCATGCTCCCGAAGCCAAGCGGTCCGCGAGTCGGTTCGTAGGTCCTCCCTGATCGCTGCCTGGATCCCCGCCGAGCGGTACTCCGCTACCTGCACCTTGAATACAGGAACGGGCTGGCCAATCCCGACGGGGATGCTGAGTTCGACGACGTAGCGGCCCGAGGTGGACGCTTGGAAGGCAAGGGCAGCAAGACGCGGAGCCGTGTACTCTGCTGAATCGGGCCTGACCCACCTCACCTGGAACCGGTGGTCGTCGTAGGGCCCAAAGGCTTGGACGCGAGCATATCCCGCCTCGATGTCGACGGAAATGCGGATGAACTCGCCATCCTGGAGGAAGAGCTCGAAACACTTGGCCTCACCAGGTCCGAGAGAACCTGTCCGCGCCTCGAACGGCGCCAACTGTGGAAGCTGTTCCGCTGCCACAGGACACGCGGGCCCTTCTCGGGAGGCCTGCGCCTCGACCGACGCTGGCAGTGCGGCGCCGACCGTCAGAGCAACTCCGAGACGGTGGATGGCGAGGGTCATGTAGTGTGCGAAAAAGTTCAAGCCATGGGCCCGGTCACGAGACTGCCCGTCGAACAATCCTTGCTCCTGGTTGGACCGTACCATCGAGGGTCCTCGGGTCTGGCTAACTAAATATTAGACGGGGAGAATATACTGCCGAGCGCAGACAAATCCTTCGATCTTCGCAGGCAATGTCGCATCTGCGAGAGGCGACTCGTCGCAACAGTTGATTCAGCAATCGGTTGGCGGAGACCTGGGAGTTCGACGGAGGGAAAGGCTGCGAAAGTTCGCAGCATAACGTCGCGACGAGCTTGTGGATGACCCAAGCATTCGTCGTAAGCACTCCTCGCCCTCGGCCTAAAGAAGATCAGCCGGACTCCTCAGGCCAAGGCCGCCCTTATTCTTCCGTGGGCTCAGACGATTCCAGTCTGGCGCACGAGATATACATTAGAAAGCAATGACAGGGGTGCTGCCGAGCGGCGGCTGAGAAAGTCCCTCATAACCTGATCCGGTTAGTACCGGCGTAGGGAGTCAACAATGGAAGCACGCACGCAGATGCATTACGCGCGTCGGGGCGAAATCACCGACGCAATGCGCTTCGTCGCCGAGCGCGAAGAGATTTCCCCCGAGCTGGTGCGGGACGAGATCGCAATCGGACGACTCATCATCCCCGCGAACGTCCGACATCTCGCTGGGTCGCTCGAGCCGATGGCAATCGGCAAAGTCGCCAAAGTCAAAATCAACGCGAACATCGGCAACAGCGCGGTGAGCTCGGACATCAACGGCGAGATCGAAAAGCTCGGCATGGCCGTGAAGTACGGCGCCGACACGGTGATGGATCTCTCCACCGGCGGAAATATCGACGCCATTCGGCAGGCCATCATCGACGCCTCGCCGGTTCCCATCGGAACCGTCCCGATCTACCAGGCAGTCCAACAGGAGAAGCAGCTCGAGGAGATCACCGCGCAGGACCTGCTCGACATGATCGAGCGACAGGCGCAGCAGGGCGTCGACTACATGACTATCCACGCCGCGATCCTCATCGAGCATCTCCCGCTTGTTCACGGGAGAACCACCGGGATCGTCAGCCGCGGCGGATCACTGCACGCAGTGTGGATGATGTACCACCGCAAACAGAATCCACTCTACGTGCACTTCGACGAAGTGCTCGAGATTCTTCGCTACTACGACGTCACGATCTCCATCGGCGATTCGCTGCGCCCGGGATGCCTCGCCGACGCGAGCGACCGCGCACAATTCGCAGAGCTCGACACGATGGGCGAGTTGACTAAACGAGCCTGGGAGCGAGACGTACAAGTAATGATCGAAGGCCCCGGTCACATTCCGATGGACCAGATCGAGATGAACGTGAAGCGCGCGAAGAGAGTCTGTCACGAAGCGCCGTTCTACACGCTCGGCCCGCTCGTCACGGACATCTCTCCGGGATACGATCACATCTCGAGCGCAATCGGCGCAGCACTCATCGGCTGGCACGGATCGGACATGCTCTGCTACGTCACGCCGAAGGAGCACCTCGGACTTCCGAACGCCAACGATGTCCGCGAAGGAGTCATCGCCTACAAGATCGCCGCCCACTCGGCTGACATTGCACGCGGGCGGAAGGGTGCGCGCGATCGCGACGACGCACTCTCACGCGCGCGCTATGCATTCGACTGGAAGGAACAGTTCCGTCTCGCGCTCGATCCCGAGCGCGCGCAGGAGTATCACGACGAGACTTTGCCGGCCGAGTACTTCAAGAGCGCGGAGTTCTGCGGGATGTGCGGGCCGAAGTTCTGCTCGATGCATCATTCGAGAACGATAGAGGAGGGGATCGCACAGCTTGCTCGCGAGGCAGAGCTGGTTACTGCCTAAGCGACGATTCGGTGCGTCGAGTGTTGCGATGATGCTGTAGCCGAGCGTATCTATAGGTTGATTGGACTCGGTCCTTTTGGAGGTCGAGTGCCGGTTACAGCAAAACTCTCACGCAAATTCTATGAGCGGCTGGGTGACGATATCGCCGCGGAGCTCGTGGACTGGTTCAACGCCGTGGATGCGACATACAAATCAGACCTGAAAGAGACCAACGAGCTGAACTGGGAGCGGTTCAAGGCGACGCTTCACGAAGAGATTTCGTCGCTGCGTGCGGAGCTGCTTGGAGAGATTTCGTCGCTGCGTGGCGAGCTGCGTGGGGAGCTGCGTGGGGAAATCTCATCCCTGCGCGGCGATCTCCGATCCGAGATGAAGGCGGTTCAGGCGGATCTCATGAAGTGGATGTTCATATACTGGTCCGGAACCGTTGCGGCAATTATCGGCATGGGCTATTTCGGTCCCAAGTAAAGACCTTTCGAACACGCCGACAACTCCCACAGCGGCCGACATCCCCGCGGACCTGCGTGATGCCCTCGCTGGCCGGTACACCCTCGAGCGCGAGCTCGGCCAGGGAGGAATGGCCACAGTCTATCTCGCGCACGACGTTCGACATGAGCGGCCCGTAGCGCTCAAGGTTCTGCGCGCCGAGCAGAGCGCGGTGCTTGGGGCCGAGCGGTTCGACCGCGAGATCAAGGTGCTGGCCCGGCTGCGCCATCCATTCGTTCTGCCGCTTCACGATTCGGGCGAAGCCGCCGGCGCTCTCTACTTCGTCATGCCGTATGTCGAAGGCGAATCGCTCCGGGCCAGGTTGGCACGCGAGTCGACACTTCCGCTGGAAGATGTCGCATCGATCGTCCGGCAGATTGCGGACGCACTGGATTACGCCAACGGCGAAGGCGTCATTCACCGCGACGTGAAGCCGGAGAACATCCTGCTCTCCCGGCACGGCCACGCCATGCTCGCTGATTTTGGAATTGCCCGGGGTGCATTGCTGGCTTCGGGCGCGCCCGCCGCAGGTATCGGTCTGACTCAATCCGGCACGACAATCGGCACCGTGGACTACATGAGTCCGGAGCAGGCGCTCGGCGACGCCGACATCGATGGCAGGAGCGATGTCTACTCGCTTGCCTGCGTCGTGTATGAGGCCCTCGCCGGTCGTCCGCCATTCACCGGGAGAACTGCTCTCTCTATTGTAGCGCAACATATCGGAGTACCGGCGCCAAGCCTTGCCGCACACCGTGCGGATCTCTCACCGTCAACGATCCGGGCGGTTTCGCGCGCGCTCGAAAAAAAGGCGGACGACCGATTTCCCACGGCGACTGCCTTCGTGCAGGCGCTGCTCGCCACGGAGACACAAGCGCTCCCAGCGCAGACGCAGCTTGCATCGACACCACGCCTCTCGATTGCCGTGCTGCCAGTCTCGAATCGCAGCTCCGACGCGGAAACCGAGTATTTCAGCGAAGGCATGACGGACGAGCTGATGAACGCTCTTGCAAAGGTCGAAGGACTCCGGGTCGTGTCACGCACGTCCGCATTTGCGTTCAAGAGCGGCGACGTCCCCATCAAGGAGATCGGCGCGCGGCTTGGAGTCGGATTCGTTCTCGAAGCAAGCGTGCGACGTGCAGGCAACCGACTGCGCGTCACGGCGCGACTCGTCGGCGTCGAAGACGACTCCACTCTCTGGTCGGAGACCTACGAGCGGCAGCTCGAGGACGTGTTCGCGGTGCAGGATGAGATAACGCACTCGATCGTCAAGACGATCACCGGAGCACTTCAGCTCGGCCACCTGCGCGGCGCGAAACCCGTCCAGCAACCGCGAAGTCTCGAAGCATACGATCTCTATCTCCTCGGCCGCCATCACTGGTACAAGAGAACCAACGAGTCGATGCGGCGGGCACTCGAGCTCTTTCAGGAAGCCGCTGCCGCCGATCCGTTGTATGCCCCTGCGTACTCCGGCATCGCGGACGCTTCGGCTCTGCTCGCGTCGTGGCAGTTCGCGACAGCGAAGGAGATGTATCCGCAGGCCGTTAAAGCTGCGCAGCGTGCGCTCGAGCTGGATCCGTCGCTCGCGGACGCCCACGCGTCGCTTGGCTTCGTGAAGCTCAACTGGGACCGGGATTGGGAAGGCGCGCTCCATGAGTTTCAGAGGGCAATTGCGCTGAATCCGAGCCACGAGGCGGCACACCGCTGGCTCTCCGCTTTTCTTGCGGGGATCGGGCGTGACTACGAGGCAATGCCGATCGCGCTGCGCGCAGTGGAGCTTGATCCAATTTCGGTTCTCCCGCGCATGAACCTCGGAATCGTGCACTGGTTCGCCTGGCGCTTCGAAGCCGCCGAGGTGGAGTTTCGGGGTGTTATTGAGAAGGACCCGGGCTTTGTACGCGGCTATGCATTTCTCGCGTGTTCGTTGTCGTTTCTGAACAGGCACGAAGAAGCGATATCCGCCGCACGCATCGGCGTCGAGAAATCGAATCGTCACGCGGTAATGCTCTTCGCGCTCGGCCTGTGCATCGCGCGAGCGGGACAGCTCGACGAAGCGCGCGCGATCTTCGGGCCGGTTGTTGCCGAGCTGGATCCATTCTACGAGGCGGCGGCTCACGCAGCGCTGGGAGACGACTCGGCGGCGCTCGACACGCTCGAGCGCGCTCTCGACGTGCACCCGGACTGGATGTACTCAGTCGGCAGGCAGCGATGGTTTAGCCAGTACCACGCTCATCCCCGGTTCATCCGCTTGCTTGAGCACCTGCAACTTCCAATCAGCTAGATGCGGGCAACCGCCACTTCGCCTGCTTGCCAATTCGTGATGCTCACGTAGCATAGCACAGCATGGCCAATGAGCTCGAGGACCTCCGAACCGCTCTCAGCGAGCGTTACCGCATCGAGCGTGAGGTCGGCCGCGGCGGAATGGCCACCGTCTACGTCGCGGAGGACCTGAAGCACCATCGCCAGGTGGCGATCAAGGTGCTGGATCCCGACCTCGCCGCAGGCCTCGGCCACACGCGCTTTCTCCGCGAGATCGAAATCGCGTCCCGCCTCAGCCACCCTCACATCCTCCCGCTGTTCGACTCCGGCGAGAGCGGCGGATTCCTCTACTACGTCATGCCGTTCGTCGAGGGCGAATCGCTGCGGAGCCGGATCCAGCGCGAGAAACAGCTCTCGATACCGGACACTGTTGCAATCGGCCGATCGGTGGCCGGTGCGCTCAGCTACGCGCACGGTCAGGGCATCGTGCATCGCGACATCAAGCCGGAGAACATTCTGTTCGCCGCCGGCCAGCCGGTTGTGACGGACTTCGGAATCGCGCGCGCGGTCGGCGTAGCCGGCGGCGACCAGTTGACCCAGACCGGCATCGCGATTGGAACTCCCGCGTACATGAGTCCCGAGCAAGCGGCGGGAGACCGCGAGCTCGACGCGCGCAGCGACGTCTACGCTCTTGGCTGCGTCCTATATGAAATGCTCGCCGGACAGCCACCCTTTACCGGCCGGACTGCTCAGGCCCTGCTCGCACGGCACGCGATTGATCCAGTGCCGCCGCTGCGCACCATACGGCACACAATACCCGCCGCTCTGGAAGCGGTAGTGCTGCGCGCGCTGGCCAAAACGCCGGCGGATCGGTTTCGCACCGCGGGCGAGCTGGCGGAAGCGCTGGAGCAGGGCGAAAAGACCGTCGAGACTGCTGCGCCAGTTCGAGCTCGCCGGCGTCGCAGCATCTCCGTGCTCGCCGCCGCTGTCCTCGGGATTCTTGGATTCGGAGGATGGTGGCTCGCGCCGCGCCTCGGCGTGGGGTCCGCGCGCATCGAGTCGCTGGCCGTTCTGCCGCTGACGAATCTCGGCGGAGACTCCCGGCAGGATTATTTCGTCGAAGGAATGCAGGAAGCGTTGATCGCTGAATTGTCGAAGATCAGCGCCCTCAAGGTCATTTCCCGAACTTCGACGCTGCGGTACCGGAAGACTGAAAAGCCGCTGTCGGACGTGGCCAACGAGCTGAATGTCGACGGAGTGATCGAAGGCTCCGCGCTGCGCGAGGGCGACCAGGTACGCATCACAGTCAAGCTCGTCGATGGCCGGAGCGACCGGCACGTGTGGGGACAGACGTTCGATCGGGAGCTGCGCGGCGTGCTTGCCCTGCATAGCGAAGTTGCGCGCGAGATCGCCAATCAGATCAAGGTAAGTCTCACTCCGCCCGAGGCGCAGCGTTTAGCCGTGCGCCGAGCAGTGAATCCCAAGGCCTACGAGCTTTACGTGCTGGGCCGCCACCAGTGGAACCAGCGCACGCTCGAGCGGAACAGGCAGGCCGTCGAGAGCTTTCTCGAGGCACTCGACCACGATCCCAGCTATGCGCCGACCTACGCCGCGCTCGCGGACGCTTACATGTGGCTCGGGGAACAGGGCGGCATGCCCCAGCGTGAGGCGCGTGACGCAGCCGCGGGAGCGCTCGCGAAAGCGCTTGCGTTGGATGAAACACTCGCGGACGCTCACGTCTCGATGGGTCTCTGGAAATTGCGCTCCGACTGGGATTGGGCAGCTTCGGAAAGGGAGTTGCGGCGTGCGATCGAGCTCAACCCAAGCTCCGCCTCGGCCCATCAGATGTACGGGCGGACGCTTTCGTTTACGGGACGCTTCGAGGACGCTCTGCGTGAGCTCGAAAAAGCGCGGGAGCTCGATCCGCTCTCCGTCCCCGTCAACGCGTACATCGGACAGGTTTATCTGCACGCCAGACGGTACGGTCAGGCGGAGGAGCAGCTTCGGAAGACCTTGAGGATCGACCCCAACCACGTGCTGACCCACCACAATCTCGGAGAGCTGCACCTCGCGCAGGGACGCTCGGCGGAGGCGGTGAAGGAGCTGGAGCGGTCAATTGCAGGGTCTGCCGAACCCAGCTCGCATTATCTCGCCATGCTCGGTTGCAGTTACGCGAGAGCGGGGCGGAAAGCGGAAGCGGTCAAGATCCTGAAGGATCTCGAGGCGAAGGCGACGAAAGATCTTGCATCGGCGTTCGACGTGGCGAGCCTTTACGCAGCACTGTCAGACAAGGAGCAGGCACTGGGCTGGCTCGAGCAGGGCTATGCCAAACGGGATTATTGGCTCGTCGAGATTCACGCGTGGCCGTGGTTCGATTCGCTGCGCTCCGAACCGCGCTTTCAGGACCTGCTGCGGCGCATGCGCTTCCCCGCTTGAATCGGATGCTTTGGATTGCTCAACGAAAAAGGAAACTTCGTGTACTCCCGTGTTTTCGTGGTCCCCTTCCGCCTGACTCCAGATGGAACGCCGTCGCTTTGTTGAACTAGTCGGAGTTCTCGCGGCCGGAACTCTGCTGAAAAAGGACGAAGCACTCGACGCGATAACCAGACCGATTCCATCGAGCGGCGAACGGATTCCCGTCATCGGCATGGGCACCTGGCTGACCTTCGACGTCGGCCGGTCCGAATCGACCCGCGCGACACTGCGCGACGTCCTCCAGACTTTCTTCAACCGCGGCGGGCGAGTCATCGATTCGTCACCCATGTACGGAAGAGCCGAGCTCGTCGTCGGTGATCTCCTGCCTCAGATCAAACCTCGGCCACCGCTCTTCTCAGCAACCAAAGTCTGGACACCGGGCCGACGCCTTGGCGTGATGCAGATGGAGGCATCGCAGAAACTCTGGCGCGTCCCGAAGTTCGACCTGCTCCAGGTGCACAACCTCGTCGACTGGGAAGGCCATCTCCAGACGCTCAAGGAATTTAAAGCGAGCGGTCGCGTGCGCTACATCGGCGTCACGACGTCGCACGGCAGGCGGCACGACGAGCTCGAGCGCATCATGCTGCGCGAGCCGCTCGACTTCGTGCAAATCACCTACAACCTCGCGGACCGCTCCGTCGAGAATCGCATCCTGCCGCTGGCGCGCGAACGAAGAATGGCAGTCATCATTAACCGACCGCTGGATGGAGGAGAGCTTTTCGACAGGGTTCGAGGGAAAGCGCTTCCGGCATGGGCGCGCGAATTCGACTGCACGACATGGTCGCAATTCTTTCTCAAATTCGTCTTTTCACATCCGGCAGTGACGTGCGCAATTCCCGCGACGTCGCAGCCCGCGCACATGGTAGAGAACATGGGGGCCGGGGTCGGGCGCCTGCCCGACACACCCATGCGGGCTCGCATGGCAAGTCACTTCTCGACTCTCTAAACCTTGTTTCTAGCCATTAGGTCAAGTTGACCATCTAAATAAAGCTGTTAGATTGGTCAACATGACCAAAATCATTAAACTGTACGACGCGAAGACGCACCTCTCCGATCTTGTCGAGCGCGCATCGCGAGGCGAGGAGTTCATCATCGCCAAAGGCGACGAGCCCAAAGCCCGCCTCGTCCCGATCACCAAACTCGCGCAGCCCCGCGCGCCCGGAGGATGGGAAGGCCGCCTCTGGATCTCGGACGATTTCGACGCCCCGCTCCCGCCCGAAATCGCGGACGCGTTCGAAGGCAAGAATGAGTGATCAGCTGCTGCTCGACACCCACGTCGTTCTCTGGTGGCGCGGGAACGACGAACGCCTGACCCTCACAGCGCGCGAAGCCATCGCTGCAGCATCACTCGTCTTCGTCAGCGCCGCCTCGGCATGGGAGATCGCGATCAAGTCGGCCCTTGGAAGAGTCAGACTTCCTCAATCATTCGCGGACGGGACGCAGCAAAGTGGATTCATCGAGCTGCCGATTTCATTCCAGCACGCTCAAGCCGTCGAGTTTCTCCCGTCACATCACGCTGACCCGTTCGATCGCATGCTGCTCGCGCAGGCCAAGGTCGAGCGCCTCGTGATCGTCACGCACGATAGACGCTTCGAGCCCTACGGTCAGGCCATCCTGTGGACGTAACTGCCACCATCCCGCAGAAGCTCGAAGCCGACGTCCAGATGAGGGGGGAAGCGCGCCTTCATCTTGCCACCGACATCCTTGCTCCCCGCGAGACGGCAGTCGTTGCCGCGATCGCCGGCAGGGTGCTTCGCCTGCGACAGAATTCACTCGGCGGACTCACGGCTTATCTCATCGATCAGGAGGAGCGGTACGTCTACTACTACGCCCACACGGCGTACTACTCTACGACAATCACCGAGGGACTCGAAGTCGAGCAGGGGTACGTCATCGGATACGTTGGGACAACCGGCAATGCTCCGCCGGACACACCGCATCTGCATTTTCAGGCGATGCGGCTCGACCTCGGGCTGCGCGACTGGTCGAACGGCACGCCGGTTGACGTGAGAGCGTTCATGAAGAAGAGAGGCGAGGCCCTGCTATGAAAGGACGCGAGCGCGCCGAGCTGAGAAGTGAAGCACATCATCTCAGTCCGCTCGTCCACGTCGGCAAGGAAGGACTTTCGGCAACGTTGATCACATCGCTCGACGACACGCTGCGCACGCACGAGCTCGTGAAGGTGAAGCTCGGAAAAAACGCCGACGTGAAAGCAAAGGATGCAGCAGCGGCACTCGCCCTGGCGACGAAGTCGGAAGTCGTCCAGGTGATCGGTCACACGGCGACGTTCTATCGGGAGAATCCCGATCTCGAGAAAGGCGACTTGCCGCCCTGGAAGCGGTAGGGGGCCGTTGTCGTTCCAGCTTCGTCCTACAATGTTGCCGCTGGCAAGAATGTCCCGCATAATGGGTTCATTCGTCCAGGGCGTATTGGATGCCAGAGATTCTTCATCAGCTCGTCATCGACGTGCCGCCGCCCGCTACTTTCGACGCGATCACCGAGCAGCGCGGTCTCGCGAGCTGGTGGACGACAGACGTCAAAGCCGAGCCAAAGATGGGCAGCATCGCGGAGTTCGGTTTCAACGGACGGTCGATGGTGTTCGACATGCGCGTCGTCGCACTCGACAAGCCCAATTTCGTTCGCTGGCACTGTCTCGCGGGACACGCCGAGTGGTGCAACACCGACCTGATCTTTGCGCTGTCTTCGCGCAAGGGTGGGACTCTCTTACGGTTTGCGCACCGCGGCTGGGAATTCAGCGACGGAATTCTCGCACAATGCAGTTACGACTGGGCACGCTACCTTGCCAGCTTGAAGTCCTATCTCGAGACAGGAACTGGCACGCCGCACGAGGCCAAGAAAACCGAGGACGACACGCTGCCCGCTGAACGCTGAGCGCTCAACGCTGCGCGCTTCACAACGAAGCGACGTCGCAACCGAAGGAGGAGACCAATGACAGCACCCCCCGCGATTGCGGCGGTCATCAGGCGAAGGGAGCGGGAGGTCGTTGACGATTTTCGTCGCGGCGGCGCCACCGACCCCACTTCCGCGAAGTCGCTGGCGGATCTCGGACTCGAGGACAGCTGGCCTGTGAGACGGCTTCAGCGGCGCGCCGTGATCCGCGAGCCTCAGCCCGGCATCATGTACCTCGACGAGGAAGTCTGGGCAGCCGTTCTCCGCACCCGCCGGCGAGTTGCGCTTACCACCACGGCCGTCCTGGTGGTCATCATCATCGCCGTCTGGATGGGATTCGTCACCTTCACCTAGCGACGAAATACCCCCTCCCGGGCGCGGGTTGCTATTCATACTGCCCGGTCTATTTTTCGCACTACCCGCCCGCCGCCCGCCGAAAGACACTGAGACCCAATGCCCTACGTAATCACCGAAGCCTGCGTCAATACAAAGGACAGAGCGTGTGTCGACGTCTGTCCCGTTGATTGCATTTACGAGGGTCCGGAGCAGCTCTACATCCACCCCGACGAGTGCATCGACTGCGGAGCGTGCGAGCCCGAGTGCCCGGTGACCGCGATTTTCCCGGAAGAGGACGTGCCCGCGAACATGAAACAGTTCGTGCAGATCAATCGCGACGTCTTCAAGAGTGAAAACCCGCCCGGGCGACCGAACCGATAGCGAACTACAACTATTCAGTTGTAGTTAGCCGACGAAGCGATCCTTCACAACGAACGCCAGAACAAGCACGAGATACACAAGGAAAGTGCTGATCTCACTCCTGAACGCCTCGCGCCAGTTCAGCTCCCCGGGCACCGGCTCCTCCGGCCGACTCGGCACCCACCTCGGCGTCTTCAGCCTGTACTCCAGGTACGCTCGGCCGAACGTCGTCTCCAGCACACCTTCCTCGTACCGCACGATCAGGCTGTACTCGGCCGCAAAGAGAAGCATCGCTAACGGCAGAAACCAGAGCACCCCCGAGAGAACGACAAATCCTACCCACACCAGAAAATTCCCGTTGTAGAGAGGATTGCGGCTCCACGCGAACGGCCCGTGCGTGACGAGTCGCTGCACGTTGCGCGAGCGGCGGCGCGTCGTCGTTCCCGCTGCGGCGACACCCGCCAAGCGGAATGCTTCGCCCGCAACAATCAGAATTCCGCCGATGATCCAGCGATTGGGCGACGGGGTGCCCGGGGCGAGCAGAGGAATCCCGAGAAAAACCAGCGGAAGCCACCCGCGATTCCGGAACAGCCAGCCGCCGAGCCGCGCGGGAAGCGTGGCCTCGAGGTCGCTTACCTCCTCGACAGCGGTGCGCTCGAGGTTGGCCATCAATCCCAGGGCAGGAAGATCGACCGCCAATGTTCCGGAACGCGAGCGGGTCGCCCATCGGAACCCAGCGTCACGTAAACGACGGTCGCTTCGCAGATGAGCTCGTCGCGCTGGTTGTGCGCGGTCTGCTTCACGGTGAAGCTCGTATTGCCAATCGAGACAAGTCCGGTGCGAGTACGGAATTCGTCACCCGGCCGCGCGCTGCCGCTGTACGACGCGTCGATGTGCCGCACGACTGCAGTGAGCGAGCGCGTCACGTAATCCTCGAACGTCATGTGCTTCTCGAGCGCCGCCCATCGCGCACGCTCCAGAAGCATCAGCATGTAAGCGTGATTGACATGCCCCGCGCTGTCGCAGTCGCTCGGATAGATGTGGATCGTCAGCTCGTCAGCCATTTCCAGTTGCTGGTTTGCCGGTCGGTTTCAATCAGTGAGGCAGCGAGCGTCGAAGGTTAACCAGAACAGCGTCGGCCCTTTTTTCATCCGTGCAAGATCGAGCGCAGCGACGAACGCTTTTGCACTGTACGTGGCGTCGAGCTTGATGCCGGACACCCGCTCGAGCAGATCCGCCGCCGCCGTTCCTGCCGCAAGCGGTCGCCCGTACGCGCCTCCGTAAACGCGGTGAGTGATGTGCATGTTGTTCGGCATCGGCACAGTCTCTCCGGTTATCCCCGAGATCAGCCGCGCGACGTCGCGCGCCGTGCGCCGCACCTTCGGAAGATTCACGAATATCCTCGGGCCAACGCGCGCACCGACCACCGGAATGTCCAGTCCCGCGATCGCGAGGCCGAGTGCAATGCCCGCCATCGTTCCGCCAGTGCCTACCGGCAACACGATATTCGCCGGCGTGGGGAGATCGCCCTGTTTCAGCTGCGCTGCGAGCTCGAGACCCGCATTCACGTGACCGAGCGCGCCAAGCGGCGAAGTTCCGCCGACGGGAATGAAGTGCACGTTGCGCGTGAGTCGCACGTATCCGCACCGCACGATCGCCCCGATTGGCGTAGCACCGACTCTCGTCTCTGTCAGCTCGCGCGCCAGCTTATCCGAGATTGTATCGGCCATCGAGTTCATGTCGTGCCGCCATCTCATCGCCATCGTCTCGGCGCCGATTCTTCGCGCGTGAATCGCCGTACAGAGGACGTGTGTCGACCCCGCTCCGCCCAGGGTCAGGACCGTGTCTCCCGGCCTTACCTCGCCGAGGAGAAACTCGAGTCCGCGAACTTTGTTGCCGCCGAGCACGGGAGCATTGAAGTCGTCGCGCTTGACCCAGAGTTGCGTCGCGTCGGGAATTCCCTCGATCTCGTGCACCGGAGAGGGTGGCGTGCACAGCGATACCCGGGGCAGCGCTCGAAGGGCGGGGAAGCGCCGGTAGAGCGGGATGTCGTCGCCAAGCGAATGCGTCCCTGTGACAATTTCGTCGGTCTGCACGCTTTCAGTCCGTCTGCACGCCTCTAATGGTATTCGCTAGATTGGCTGAATGAAGGCGACGGACACCGAATCGCTCCTGTATCTCGACACTCCGCAGCAGGTCGAGCTCTTTCTCGACGACATTTCCGGAGTGCGCGAAATCGCGCTCGACACCGAGGGAGCGAGCTTCCATCGGTTCATCGATCGAATTTACCTCCTCCAGATCACAACGCGAGAACGGAGCGCGGTAATCGACCCGATCCCCATCGGCGCCCCCGCCAGGCTGGGCGAGATGCTCGAGGACCCGGCCGTCGAGGTCGTCTTTCATGACGCCGATTATGACCTGCGACTTCTGCACCAGGATTATGGCTGGCACGTAAGGAACATCTTCGACACGCGGATTGCCGCCCAGCTCCTCGGCATCAAATCGTTCGGGCTGGCGGCGCTGCTCGAGGATTTTTTCGGCGTGAAGCTCGAAAAGAAGCACCAGCGTGCCGACTGGTCGCTGCGGCCTCTCACGCAGGGGATGCTGGATTACGCGGCGCAGGACACGCGGCACCTCCTCGACCTGCGCGACGAGCTGCTATCCCGACTCGAGAAGCTCGGCCGGCTGGAGTGGGCGAGGGAGGAGTTCGAGCGGCTCGAGGGAACGAAATGGGACCCCGAAGACAACGGCCAGAGTTTCTTGAGGATCAAGGGCGCGCGCGATCTGACGCGGCGCGAGCTCGCGCTGCTCCGGGAGCTGGTGCCGTGGCGCGACAGTGTCGCGCGCGAGCTCGACCGCGCGACGTTCAGGGTGATGGGAAACGAAGTGCTGCTCGACATTGCGCGCACGGCGCCGCGCGACGCGAAGCAGCTCGCGGGTCTCAAGGGAATGCCGCGCGGAATTCTCGAGCGCGGCGGCGCGGCGATTCTCTCCGCGGTGAAGCGCGGGTTGGAAGTAGCGGAGGAGCATTTGCCGAAGTTTCCGCGCGCGGCGAAGTGGGAGCGCGAGGAGGATTTCGAGGCGAAGGTCACGAAACTCAAGACCGTTCGTGACGCGGCGGCAACGCGGCTGCTTCTCGACCCGGGAGTCTTATGCTCGCGTGAGCGACTGGAGGCGATAGTCCGCGCGAAGCCCGAGAAGGTGAAGGATTTAGAGGACGTTCCCGGGTTGAGACGCTGGCAGATCGCGGAGATGGGGGAGGAATTCGTCTCGGCGCTGAAGCAAACCAGAAGCCTCTAAGAGCCAAAGACTAAAACCAAAAGACTAAAACCCGAGGTACGCCCTCACTCTCGGCTCCATTTTCTCGGGCGTCCAGAACGGAGTCCACACCAGATTAATGTCGGCGGACTCCACTCCCGGAAGACTTTCGATCTCGCGCTGAGCGTCGCCCATGATCTCGGGGCCGGAGGGGCAGCCCGGCGAGGTCAGAGTCATGTCGACTTTGACCTTCGGCCCTTCAACCGCGATCGAATAGACAAGGCCGATGTCCATGATGTTCAGGTCGAGCTCGGGGTCCTTCACCCGGCGAAGGGCGAGCTTCACCTGATCCTCACTGACGACGGGAGCGGTAGGAACTGGCTGATCGGACATACCTTAAGATAGCGGCCCCTGCGCGTGGCGTGGTCCATCAGATCTACAGAGAGAATCACGGGTGAGAGCGTCCAGGAATCCAGGCCGCGAGGCCGCAGGTGAGGTTTCAGGGATCTCTCGCACCTCGCCTGACCCCTTCAAGCCTCGGCTCCTGTTGCCGGGCACCCGTGTTTCTCTTTGTAGAACCTTGGCTTTGCCGGCCGGCGCTACTTCCGCTTCGACCTGGCCGAGGTTTTCTTCGCGACCGCGCTCTTGTTCGAAGAGCGCTTGGCCGAGCTGGCAGCCTTCTTCTTCTTGAGCGCCGCGGCCCGCGCTTTCGCGCTCCGGCTCTTCGCCGACTTCGACGACGCCGCGCGGCGGCTCGCCAGCGCGCAGCTCACACGCGCACGCTTGCGGCTCGCGCGAGTCGACTTCCCTCGGCGGGACTTGAGCGCCGAGCACCGCACCGGCCTGACCACCGTGTTCCAGCCTATCTCGCGGTCGCTGCGGAACGCGCTGGGCATCGCGAGCAACGGCGTCGGCCCGTCCACAACCGCCAGCACCGCTGCGTCAGACAGGTCGGCACGCACGTCCATGATGATCTTTCCGGGATGGCGCGCCTTTGCGGCGTGAACGCGATTCGTCAGGAGGATGACGAACATCTCGCGGTCGGGATCGATCCAGATCGACGTCCCCGTGAACCCCGTGTGTCCGTATGCGCGCTGCGTGAGATATTGTCCCGAGCCGTCTTCGCCATCGGCCGTGTCCCAGCCGAGTGCGCGATGTCCGGCCGTGCGACGCGTAAACAGTGCGACTGTCGGCTCCGACAGAATGTGAACTCCGTCGTATGTGCCGCCGCTCAACATCATCTGCGCGAAGATCGAAAGATCAGCCGCGGTGCTGAACAGTCCCGCGTGACCTGCGATCCCGCCGAGCGCATAAGCGTTCTCGTCGTGCACTTCGCCCTTCAGCGGATATCCGCGCGGCGGAGTCACTTCGGTGGGCGCAATGCGATAGCGCACTGAATCGGCGGGACGGTAGAACGTGTCGCGCATCCCGAGCGGGCCGAAGACGCGCCGCTCGAGGAAGTGATCGAGCCGCTCGCCCGAGACTTTCTCGACGATCATGCCGAGCACGTCGGCGCCGAGGTCGGAATACACGTAAGCAGTGCCGGGCACGTGCTTGAGCTCGGTGGCGAGCACCATGTCGCGCGCCATCTGCGGACTGTGCGCAACCCGCCACAGATCTCGCCCCGCGGGGAGACCGGAACGGTGAGTGAGCAGCTCACGCACGGTCACCTGATCCTTGATGCCGCCCGAGAAGGCGGGGAGATAGCGGAAGACGGGAGCGTCGAGATCGACCTTCTTCTCGTCGTGAAGGATCATGATCGCCGTCGTTGTGCCGACGACTTTGGACAGAGAGGCGATGTCGTAGATGGTCTTGTCCGCGTCGACGTTGCTGCTGACGGGGGACCATGAGAGCTTGCCGAAGCCTTTTTCCCAGACGGTCGCGCCCTTGCGCCCGACTACCACGGACGCACCTGGGTACCCTCCAGCACTAATACCGCGCTGGACGACACGATCGATGGCTTCGAGGCGGGAGGATGACATCCCGACCGCGTCCGGTGCTTTGACCGGAAGACCTTCCTTACCGACCAGCGTAAGGACGGTGACAATGACTCTCAGCACTTCGTACTCCTTCCTGCAATGTAGGTACGCAATGCGCCATGGCAGAGTTCCATCAGGAACCCCGGCTTAAGCTGCCGAAACGGCGCACCAGCACCTTCCCTAGAGGTGACGACCCATCCCCGGCCCCGTCACCCCACCGCCATAGTAATGAACAATTGCAATTTTCGCCCCTGTTTTTTTCGTGTGCCAGCGTACCAACCCGTTGGGGCCCATACATCTGTGAGCCGGCCAGCTCACAGATGCCGGCCCGGAAACGAGGGCTCCGACAACCGTACGAAAGGCGACAACTCTCTGACATTTGCCGGTGACTAAACTTCCAGACGGGATGCAGACCGACGAACTCGAGCTGAAACGCGCCATGAACGGCGATGAGCGCGCGATGCGGCAGCTTTGGCTGCGGCATTCGCCGCACATCGATGCTGTCGTGCGCCGCCTCTGCGGCGACCACGACATCGCCGCAGACATCGCGCAGGAAGTCTGGATCCAGATATTTCGCGCGCTTCCCGGGTATCGCGGCGAGTCGCAGTTCGGAACGTGGGCGCACAGGATCGCCGTGAATCGCACTCTGAACGCGCTCAGAAAGGTGAAGCGGCTCGCGAAGATCGAGACCGAGATCGAGGACGACAGCGCATTCGTCGAGGGCGACAGCGACAGGACCTTCCTCGCGGAGTCGATCGAGAAGGCGATGACGCAGCTCTCGCCTGGCGCGAGAATGGTTTTCGTGCTGCACGACATCGAAGGCTACACGCACGACGAGATTGGAAAGGAGCTCGGCATCACGTCGGGCGGATCGAAATCACAGCTTTTCAAGGCGCGCGCCAAGCTTCGCCGGCTGCTGGCGCACCTCGTGGACGAATCAAATGCCGGCGTAGGAAGAACACATGCTGCCCCTATCTGAAAACGAACTGGACGAACTCGTTGCTCGCGAGCGCGAGCGTGGCGCTCCTCCACTCACCGACTGGGACTCTCTCGCGGATCGACTGCGCGCAGAGGGACTCATCAAGGCTCCGGCATTCGGCGGCGGCGGCGGGGGCGGGGGCGGCGGCCCACGGTTCACCACCCGCACCTGGATGCAGGCCGCGGCGGCGCTGCTGCTCGTTGCCGGTGGAGCTGCAATCGGACGCGTCACCGCTCCCGCGTCATCGAGCGAGACCACGCCGGCCCAGTCAGCGCAAACCGCTGCCTCGTCTGCACCGAAGGCATCGGCTTCCGCACAGACGCCAGCGCCTGGACAAACCGCGAGCGCTGCGGTCGCGAGCAACGCTCCGGAATTCCGCTCGCCCGAGGAAGCGTGGGAGGTTCTCAACCGCGCCGGCGAAGAGTACCAGCGCGCTTCCGCGTATCTCTCGGCCAGCAATACCGAGGTTCCGCTGCCGACGAATCCCGACACGTACCGCACGCGGCTCGCCGCGCTCGACAACGTGATGAGCGAGATGCGCTCGGCGTTGAACGAAGCGCCGCACGATCCGGTGATCAACCAGTACTACCTCGCAACGGTGGGCGCGCGCGAGGCGACACTGAGGCAGCTCGGCACCACGCTTCCGGCGGGCGCGAAGCTGAACCGTTTTTGAAAACGATTAGGCGGATTGGACGGATGAACAGAACAACGATAATGCGAATCTCACTTGCGCTCATCGTGCTCGCGGCGATGATACCGCGAGCGGCGCACGCGCAGCGTGAAGCGTCGCGCGGATGGGTGGGCGTTGCGTACACAACTGGAGTCGGCACAACCGACCACAACGGCGCGATGGTCTTCGCCGATTATCCGGTGATCGAATCCATCGAGCCGAACTCTCCCGCCGAGCGTGCCGGACTGTCCGCGGGTGACACGATCCTGGCGATGAACTCGCAGGATCTTCGAAAGAGCCCGCTTCCTGTCGCGAGTATGGTGCAGCCGGGAAAGAGGATCGTCTTCCGGTTCAGACGGAACGCCGTGCGCGAGGTGACGCTCACCGTTGCGCCCCGTCCGCGCGGCAGCAGGGAATCGTACGAGGTCACGATCTTCGGCCCGGCGCTCTCGCCATCGCAGCCGCTGGGCAGCGGCCCCGGGTCGCAAGTTCTTCTCCGACGCCCGCGGCCGGCAGCCGAGGTCGCGGCAAGAGCTGCGGCCGCGCCGGTCACGCCGATCGCGGCAATGCCGTCGATCGTCCTGGGCGGACCGAGAATCCTCGCTTTGGCCGGCGCCGAGCTCACGGAGCTCAACCCCGGACTCGGCGCACTGGCCGGAGTGGAGACGCCCGGAGTGTTCGTGATCAACGTCGCGGTGGGCACGCCGGCGAAGGAATCGGGCCTCCGTCCGGGCGACGTCATCGTCAAGGCCGGATCGCTGGCAATCGGCGATCCGGGCGAGCTCATCCGGGCGTTCAGGGAATCGAACGGCAGCTCGCTGAGGCTTGAGATCATCCGGAACAAAAAGCCTCAGACGATCACGCTGCGCTGGTAAAAACACAAGAAGAATAGGGCGAGCTATCAGGCGTCAGGCTTTCAAGGCGCCCGGCATCAGGAACTGCCCAATGACTCCCGGCGGCAAAGTGGGTCATTGGGTATGCCGTTCCCTGACTGGCTATCAGGAGCCTTCCGCCGAAAACCGATTGCTTGGCGGTTGCCAGGATGGCGCTGCCGAGCGTATCTATGCGTTACATGCACTCGGTTTCCATTGGGAGTCCGAGTGCCTGTTACGGCAAAACTTTCACGCAAATTCTACGAGCGGCTGGGCGATGACATTGCCGGTGAGCTCGTGGACTGGTTCAACGCGGTGGACGCTACATACCAGCAGCAGCTGCGACACATCAACGAGCTGAACTGGGAGCGATTCAAGGCCCAGCTAGATGCCACGCGTTCCGCGCTTGACGGTGAAATGCAAGCAATGCGCGCGGAGCTGCGGGGTGAAATGCAAGCAATGCGCTCGGAGCTGCGCGGTGAAATGGCAGCGATGCGCGCCGACCTTCTCAAATGGATGTTCGTCTACTGGACGGGAACCGTCGTCACGCTCGGCGGACTGATCGTCGCGATGGCGGTTTTCGGCCCGAATTAAAATCGGCTTAGTCGAGCCGCCGCGACTCCGGCACAAGTGAATGGTGGATGGCAAGCGCAGCAACAGCGCCACTCGCAGCTGCTGCGATCGCCAGCTGCGGGCCCGGCGTGATGTCCCCGGCCGCGTAGACATTCTTCACCGACGTGCGATTGTTCTCCTTCACTTCAATCAGGCCATCCTCATCGCGCGTGCAGCCCAGCTGCTTGCCGATGTCGTCCGCGGGGTACTGTCCGATCGCGAAGTAGAGACGGTCGCAGTCGAGTGACATCCCCCCGGCGAGCTCGAGGCAGGTGATCTCCCCGTTATTCGACTTGATGCAGGTGATCTTCTGCTCGAGCGTCGGAATGTTGAGGTTCTTGAGCTGCGCGAGATACTCGGCGTTGATCGCCGCGGGCTCCCCATTCGTGCAGATGACGATCTTCTCCGTCCACGTGGTGAGCGCGAGCGCCATGCCCACAGCCTTACGTCCGGTTCCGACGACGACGGTCTTCCGTCCGTGCGTCTCGTATCCGTCGCAGTCGGGACAGACGTGCGCCGTCTCGCCGTAGCAGTCCTCGAGACCGGGGATGGGCGGCCAGTGGTCCTTGATGCCGATCGCAAGCAACAGTCGCCGCGCTTCGATTGATTTTCCGCTCTTCAGCTGAAGGCGATAGCAGTCGTCGTCGATCTCCTTCACCGTATCGACAGTATCGTCGATCAATACAGCACCGTACTTCTCGGCGTCGGTGCGCCCGCGCTTGCGGAGCTCGGGCGACCGGATGCCGTGTGCGCCGAGGAATCCGTTGATGCCGCGGGTCTCCCAGTTGCGCGGCTCGCCTGAATCCACGAGGACGACCGAGTGCATGTAGCGCGCGAGCCATAGCGCCGCGGAAAGCCCGGCCGGTCCGCCGCCGATTACAGCTACATCATACGTGTAAGAATCTGGTGTGGTCACTACAGTCATGACCGGCGCTGGTGCAAAATAGAGTCCTGTAGTCTGAACTGTCATCGCGGCAATGCGACGGGATAACACAGAACAGAAATACGGGAAACTCACGACGCGCGAACTGAATGGGTCCAGATAAACCAATCCCGAGCGCCGTTTGTCCAATCTTGATACGACCCGGAGTTCGATATGCGCCTGAGCCTCGTCAGTTCGTTCGCCTTCGTTTCCCTCTCAGCGCTCCCTTCGTCGCTGACCGCGCAAACTCCTCCCGCTGCTCCGCCCGCTCCGGCAGCCGCGCCCGACACGTCGCAGCGGAGAGTCGCGACTGCCGCGCGACGCAGTGGAGAAATCACGCTGGACGGGAAGCTCGACGAGCCTGCCTGGCAGTCGGCCAGGCCAACCGGCGACTTCATTCAGTCGTTTCCCAAGGCGAACGAGCGAGCGCCGGATCAAACTGAAGTCAGAATTCTCTACGACGACGCTGCGCTTTACGTCGGCATGAGAATGTTCGATCAGAATCCAAAGGAGATCGCCGCGCAGCTCGCCCGTCGGGACGCCAGCGGGATCTACTCCGACTGGGCGCACGTCGTAGTCGATTCGTATTACGACAGGCGCACCGCCTTTCGCTTCACCGTCAATCCGCTGGGCGTGAAGAAGGACGTATACATGTCGAACGACAACCAGGAAGATCTGAACTGGGACGCTGTCTGGGATGTCGGCGTAAGGGTCGACTCACTCGGCTGGGTCGCCGAGTATCGCATTCCGCTGTCGCAGCTCCGATTCGGAAATGCGAGCGGGGAGCGCGTGTGGGGGTTGCAGTTGCAGCGCGACGTCGCGCGCCGGCAGGAGCGTGACACATGGAATCCGTGGGTGCCCGACGGTCGCGGATTCGTTTCACGCTTCGGGGATCTGGCGGGGCTCGTTGATATTCCGACGCCGCAGCGCCTCGAGTTCGTGCCATACGCCAGCACGCGCGTCACGCGAGCGCCGGGCAATCCAGCCAATCCGTTCTTCAACAAGACAGATCTGACGCCGTCGGTCGGCGCCGACCTTCGTTATGGTCTGCCCAAGGGTCTGACCCTGACGGCGACCGTGAATCCCGATTTCGGCCAGGTCGAGGTAGACCCGTCGGTCGTGAATCTCTCGGCGTTCGAGACGTTCTTTCCGGAGAAGCGGCCGTTCTTCCTCGAGGGCTCCGACGTTTTCTCGTTCGGCCAGATCGTCACGCACAACGATTACGGAAGTCAGCGTTATTTCTACTCGCGGCGCATCGGACGTCAGCCTCAGCGATTCCCCGGCGGTCCCGGCGTGGCGTTCTTCAGCGCGCCCGATCAGACGACGATTGCGGCGGCGGCCAAGGTGACGGGCAAGAACGGGCCGTGGACGATCGGCCTCATCGATGCAATCACGCCGGAGGAGCGCGCGGACGTGCTATCTGTTCCCGGCGACGACCCGGGTGAGCGATTCACAACGCCGGTCGAGCCCTTCACCAACTATTTCGCGGGCCGGGTGAAACGCGACTTCAGAAAGGGAGCTACAGTCGTCGGTGGAATGCTGACGTCCACCGTGCGAAAAGTGGGCGACGCCGTGTTCGAGAATCTGCTTCGGTCGAGCGCCACTTTCGGTGGTCTCGACTTTCAGGCGGCAAACACCGGAAGACAGTGGGTCCTGAGCGGTTTCGTCGCGAGCAGTCACGTCGCGGGAAGCGCGCAGTCTATTGCGTCGACGCAGCTCAACAGCTCGCACTACTATCAGCGGCCCGACGCCGACTACGTCGAGTACGATCCCCAGCGCACGTCGCTCGATGGACACATCGCCGAGATCGCGCTGGCGAAGAACGGAGCGTGGTACAGCTCGCTCGCTGTCAAGCAGGTGAGCCCGGGCCTCGAGCTCAACGACATGGGCTTTCACGGACGCGTTGATTATCGCGCTCTCTCCACCCTGTACGGCTACCAGTCCCTCACCGCCAGCAAGCGCTTCCGGAACTACGGGTACTACGGGTACACGAACCACACGTGGAACTTCGGAGGAAACCAGATCTTCAATGCTCTCAACGGGGGAGCCTACGTGACATTTCTGAATCTCTGGAACTTGGGGTTTCAGGGGGGCATCAGCCCGTCGGTCGAGAGCGACAGGTTCACGCGTGGCGGTCCGCTCGCGCAGATGCCGTCGAGCTGGAACTTCAGCATCAACGGCGGAAGCGACAATCGTAAGCCGATCTGGCTCAACGGCTACACCGAATACAGGCGGGATGAATCAGGGGGCGACTCGAGGTATCTGCAGGTCACGGTCAACATGCGGCCAGCATCGTCGCTGAGTCTGAGCCTGGGCCCCGTGCTGAGCGGAACGAAGAGCACCGGGCAATTCGTGCGGAGCGTGAGTGACGCGTTTGCGACGAGCACCTACGGTCGCCGCTACGTTTTCGCAAACCTGAATCAGACGACGCTTTCGATGGACACGCGCGTCGACTGGACGTTCACCCCGCTGCTCAGTCTTCAGGTCTACGCACAGCCGTTCGTCTCGGCCGGCCGCTACTCGAAGTTCAAGGAGTTCCCGACGCCGAAGACGTACGACTTCGCGGTATATGGAAGGGACAGGGGGACCATCGCGCGCGACGGATTCGGGACGTACACCGTCGATCCAGACGGCGCGGATGCAGCTTCGGCGTTCACGTTCGCGGATCCGAACTTCAATGTGAGGAACCTGCGCGGGAACGCGGTGCTCAGGTGGGAGTATCGTCCGGGCTCGGCGTTGTTCGTGGTGTGGCAGCAGCAGCGCAGCGGGTTCGAGCCAATTGGGGACTTCGATCTCGGGAGGGATGTCGGCGACATCTTCGATACGGTCCCTACGAACGTTTTCCTCGTGAAGGCTACTTATTGGATTGGACGCTAGGTGGCTGCGAGTGCGGACCAACCGCTGATGCGGATCGCGGACTAACTGAGGAGCCCGGACCTACTGCGGACTGCGGACTGCGGACTGACTACGTTCTCAGGGCGGAAAACTGATTGGCCGGGCATTGCGGGGATGACGCTGCCGAGGGTATCTATGGATTGACTGCACTCGGTTTCCACCTGGAGTTCGAGTGCCCGTGACGGCAAAACTCTCACGAAAGTTCTACGAGCGGTTGGGCGATGATATCGCCGGCGAGCTCGTGGATTGGTTCAACGCTGTGGACGCAACCTACCAGACGCAATTGAAAGAGACCAACGAGTTGAACTGGGAGCGATTCAAGGCACATCTCGATAGCGGCCTCGCGGGGCTCAGGACCGAGATGGCTGACATGCGCGCCGACCTTATCAAGTGGATGTTCCTCTTCTGGGTAGGGAACGTCGTTTCACTCGGTGGGCTGATAGTCGGACTCCATTTCTTCGGCCCTGGATAGAGGCGGGGCAGGCAAGGCTACGCGCGGTCGGAGCTTTAAGCGCCACAATGAGTTAGCCAAAGGAAAAAAAACGCCGCATCGATGTCTGGCGCGGCGTTCTGATTTCTCCGTGTTCTCGGTGCCTCTGTTGCAAGCCGTTTGGTACTCCCAAAGGTACGGTATCGCACAGAAACGCACGGACGACTGAGCTCGGCGGTCGTCACAAAATAGGCTGTTTATCCCATGTGTGGATAACACGAGCCCTCCGTAAACTACTGGACCAGTTTATAAGTACCCGCGCCACGTCTGCTAGTCACGTGGTGCAATGATCGATTGTCGCAGACTCATCAAGCAGTTTCGTCACCCTCTTTTCGCTCGGAAAAGAGCGTACGCAAAGGAGCTTCAATGCAACGCTCATCGGTTGGAAGTCAGCAAACTCGACGTGCTACCGGAGAGACTACGTGGACCACGCGTAGTGTATCTCGCAAAGCTCGAGTCATCGCGATTGGCGGTGTCGTCGGGCTTTTTGCCTGTCAGGACGCGACAGCCCCGGACGCGGCGGACGAGCTCGATCTGTCCGGCCCCGCCCTCGCAGTCGCGCAGACGACGCCGCTTGGAATGATCGGTCTGTCGCTTCTAGACGCAACCAGCTGGGTTCTGTCGTCGATCAACAGCGCGGGCAAGCGCAACGAGATGCAGGCCACGCTGAAGGATCTCGCCAGTCAACTGGTGTCGGGCGACTACACTGCCGCGCGAGCCAATGTGACGAAGGCGCGGGACATCCGTACGTCACTCGACGCAATCGACGAGCTGGAGATCGGACCCATCGAGGTGTCGCTCGATCAGACGGATGCAGAGCTCAAGGCAATCGGTAAGTAAGCGATGAATATCCCTATTGATTCAATGACGTCGGAGCGCAGCGCGCGCTCACCCAGGAGAAATCTGATGCAAGGCAACTCGTTGGCTGGTACGGCCGGGACCACTCGGCGCTCACTGTTGGTGGCCGCTGCTTCGGTAGCCGGATTGGTATTGGTAGGGATGCTGCCGAGTACCGGTCGGGCGCAGTCGAGCACGACGCCGCCGACGACCAGCACGATATGGGCGTGCTACACGCCCAGCGGTTCGGTCTACGTTATAAATCCTCCGGCAGGGCAGCCGGGCCGGACTTTCTCGGGCGCGCCTACTAAGTGCGCGAGCCCTGCTCACCTGCTTTTCCACTTTGACGACACGAACGGGGCTGAGGGTGCGGGCGGAGTTACGGGAGCGACCGGAGCGACTGGAGCACCAGGTGCACCGGGAGCGCCGGGCGCAACAGGTGCGACGGGTGATCCGGGCGCCACTGGAACAGCCGGAACGCCGGGTGCAACTGGAGCAACTGGAACAGCCGGAACGCCGGGTGCAACCGGAGCGACTGGTCCCACAGGTGCGACGGGTGATCCGGGCGCAACTGGAACAGCCGGAACGCCGGGTGCA